>NZ_RAWC01000007.1:0-96275 GCF_003611685.1 Corallococcus sp. CA049B
CCCCCACGAGGCCCCCACCACCTCCGCTCCCGGCCGGCCTCCCGAAGCGCGCGCCGCCGACCACGGGAACCTGCGCTTCCTCATCAGCGGACAGGCCTCTCCGGGAGACCGGGTCCACGCGGGCGACGTGGACGCCACCGTGGACGCCTCCGGCGCGTGGCTCGCGAGCGTGCTGCTGTATCCGGCCCGGGACAACGTCATCGCCATCACCACCACCTCGCCCGACGGCGCGGTGGAGTTCGCCCAGCAGTCCTTCGACGTGGTCCGGCGCGGTGAGCACGGCTTCCTCGTCATTCCCCGCGAGAAGGTGCGCGTGGGCGCCGTGCGCGGGCTGTCCCCGGACGTACCCCTGGCCACGGGAGACACCTTCCTGCGTCTGGAGGTGGCCCCTGGCACCCAGGTGACGACCCCTGACATCCAGCTCGTCGCGGGCCCCGAAGGCGAGCTCCGCCTGCCCGTGAGGCTCGTGCCGGGACGCAACACCGTCCCCATCTCGATGGCTCCGCCACAGCGGCCCTGGATCGCCGTGTCCGTGACGGTCGAAGCGAGCGCCCAACCCTTTGTCGTGGGCCTGCTCGACGTGGAGGCCAGCATCGCGCCGGCCGGCGGGGGCTTCCGGCTGCGGGGGCGCGGCGCCCTCCACGGCGAGGCCCAGCTGGGCCCCGTGCAGGTGGTGGGCGAGCTGGACCTGGCCGACACCGACCTGCGCCAACTGGACGACGCGCCGCTCGCGGATTGGTTTCGCCCCCGGCTGCCCGAGCGCTTCGACCGCTGGCCCGACCCCGACCTCGCTCCGGCGGAGTGGGGCGACCAGTCCGTGTCCCTCACGCCCAACCCCGCGGAGGGGCGCCTGCGCCTGGAAGCGCGGCACGAGCAGTACGGCCGCGCGGGCTTCGGCACCTACCGCGCGCTCCTGCAGGACCGCGAGGTGGGCCGCTACCACCGCCCCCTCTTCGGCCCCTACGCGGAGCTGCGCGAACAGCTGGGCCCCGTGAGCGTGGGGCTGGACGCGTTCGCTGGCGGGCTGGTGGACCCCACGCGCGGCCTGGCCGCGACGCCCGCGCACGAGGAGCTTCGGGCCACCGGCGGCAGCCTCTACTACCTGGGCGGCGGCACCGTGGCGGAGGGCTCCGAGCTGGTGCGCGTGGAGGTGCGCGACGGCGTCACCGGCCTGCCGCTCGGCGAACAGCACCTCGTCCGGGGGCGCGACTACGACATCGACTACCTCGCGGGCCGCATCCTCCTCGCGCGCCCGTTGTCGTTCCTCACCGGCGCGTCGCTCCTGCGCACGGACGCGCTCACCCAGGCGCCGGAGCCGGTGCTCGTCGTGGACTACGCCGTGCTGCACACGGGCGACCCGCGCGACTCGGTGGGCGGCGAGGCCTGGGCGCGCTGGCGTGACTCCACCCTCGGAGTGTCCGCCGTGCGTGAGCGCCGGCTGGGGGCGCCCTTCCAGCTCCTATCGGGGCGGGGGCAGACGGAGCTGTGGGGCTACTCGCTCCTCGCGGAGGCCGCGAGCAGCCGGGGCCTCGCGGTGGAGCCTTCCGTCTTCGGCGTGTCGGATGACGGCGGCCTGTCCTTCCTCCGCCCGGTGGGTACGCAAGATGACCACGGCGGCGCGGTGACCCTGCGCTTGAGTGGCCCTGGCGTGCTGGGCCCCGGGAATGGCGGCGCCGTGGCCGCCGTGTGGCGCGAGCGTTCCAAGGGCTTCTCCGATGGCGCGCACCTGGACGCGGCCCGCTTCCGGCAACTGTCCCTGCGTGTCACCCAGCCCGTGGGTCCGGTGGCGCTCACGCTCGTGGGAGACGAGCGGCGCTCGGCGGATCCGCGCCTGCCCTTCGAGGACACGCCCTTCGGCGCCCGCACGCTGGGCGCCGCCGTGGCCTATGAGCGCAACGAAGGAAGCGTGCGCCTGGAGCTGCGCGACAGCTGGCTGCGCGCCACGGAGGTGCCCGGCCAGGGCGCCGCGCTCGAAGGCGGCCGGACGTCCCTGGGCGTATCGGTGTCCCGCATGCTGACGTCCCGCCTCACCGTGTCCGCGGGCCACCGGCAGCGGCTGCACGAGCGCGGCGAAGGCCTGGGCCGGATGAACGACACGTTCACCTCCGCGGGCGTGGCCGTGAACCTGGACAACGACACGTCCGTGGGCGTGAAGGGCGGCTGGGGGCCGGAGCTGGGCCCCCAGGCTTGGCTGGACGCGCGCGCGCGGCGCGGCAATGAGACCTACTACGGCGGCTACTCCGTGGACGTGGACGGGCCGGACTTCGGTGCGGGCCGCGCGGTGACGGGGGCCCGCACGGAGGTGGGGGATGGCACCACCCTGTTCGTGGAGGACGTGAGCGCGCACGACGCGCAGGCGATCCGCCGGGCCCGCGCCGTGGGCTTCCAGTACGCGGTGGGCCAGAGCGGCTTCAACGTGGGCGCCCGCTACGAGCGCGGCGTGCGCAACCCGCTGGACATCGAAAGCGACCTCACGCGCGACGTGGCCAGCGTGTCCGCGCAGTGGCTGCGCGAGCGCTTCCGCGCGGACGTGCGCGCCGAGCTGCGCCACGAAGAGGGCACTCCCGCGCGCGGCGCCTCCGGCCCGGTGGACCGCACCCAGGTGGTGCTGGCGCTGTCCGCGGAGGGCCAGCTGATGAAGGACGTGACGGCCTCCGGGCGGCTGGACTTCGCGCACACCGCGGGCCGGGATGGGCTGGAGGCGCGGTTCGCGGAAGGGTTCGCGGCGCTCGTCTGGCGGCCCGGGCCGTGGCTGGTGGTGGCCCGCTACGGCCTCACGCGCGAGCTGTCCCCGGGCGCCCGCTTCGCCTTCGGGGACCGGGTGCTCCAGACGGTGTCGCTGATGCCGGCGGTGCGGCTGGGCGAGCGGCTCTCCGTGGCGTCCGGCCTGCACGTGGGACGCTCCAGCCTGGGCGAGTCCTCGCGCTGGGTGTGGACGGGGACGCTGCGGCCCTCGGTGCGGCTTGTGGGCGGACTGGAGGTCGCGGTGGAGGCGGCCCGGCGCACCTCCGCGGCGGACGACCAGGGCCTGACGGCGCTCCGGCCAGAGGTGGCTTACCGGCTGGACGAGCGCCTGCGGGTGGCCCTGGGGTACACGGTCCTGGGCTTCAGCGGCTTGGGTCTGGAGGCCGAATCGGAGGATGCTCCGGATCGCCTCTATTTCCGGGCGGAAGTGGCCTGGTAGTCGCCGGGCAGAGGGACGTCGAACGTGCGAGTCGGGTGGATCATCCTGGGGTTGGGGTTGTGCGCGGGCGTGGCTCGCGCGGAGTGGACCCACATCGGGACCCAGACGGGCATTCCGAAGGACGTCACCGTCTTCCGGCCTGGCTTCTTCGCCGTGGCGACCGACAGTCAGCTGTACGTGTCGCGCGATGGCGTCGTGACGACCCTGAACATGGGCATGGCGGGCAGCTTCCTACGCGGAGCGAACTGCGTGGTGGGCATCCGTCTGGACGGGACGCTCCAGAGCCTGGGGGGCTGCTCGCCCACGGATGACAACAAGCGCCTGTTCCCCAATGACGGCAGCGACTACGCGGTAAGGGCCGCGCGCGTTACAGCCGACGGGGGCGTGGGGTATGCCGTCGCCGCCGAAGGGCCCTTGCTGACACCGCAGTTCCGGACCTCGCTGCTCCCGAAGGAAGGCACGGCCGAGTGGGGCACCCTGACGCCCCCATTGAGCGGCCTGAGCGCCCAGCCTCAGCTCGCGGTGCTGCCCCCGCAGGCGGACGGGGTTCCGCAGGCGCTGTTCGCCGTGTCCGCGGCCAAGGCGAACTTCCTCTGGTACCGGGGCACGGACGTGGTGTCCTACGTGGCCACGGGCATCACGCCACCCAACTGGGCCCACGGCGTGGCGCTCGTGCCGGGCGAGACGCCGAACCAGCCGCTCGCGTTCTTCGGCAACGACGTGGGCCTGTTCCGCGGGACGCTGGGGGGGGCCGGCTATCCATTCGAGCCAATCCCGCTGGCCCCCGGTTCGGTCGATGCGCTCGCGCTGGATGTGACGAGCGGCTCCAGCGAGGCGACGGGCTTCGGGCTGCTGTTGCTCAAGCAGCCGGACGGCAAGGTGGCTGCGTACAGCGCGGAGCCGGTGGTTCCGCCCGCACTCCCGGGCACGCTCTGGCGGCAGAATACGGACCTGCCGGTGACCGTCTCCCATCCCGCGTCGCGGATGGCCTGCGCGGACGCGTCCTACTGCGTGGCCATCCTCAACGGGCCCGCGCAGAACGTCCTCATCTACCGGAACGCGAGCCCGCCCAGCGTGAGCGAACTCCCCTCCACCCTCAGCGTGGACGAGGGCACGACCCAGGACGTGGAGCTCAGGCTGCGCGACCCGGACGGGGACGCGGTGCTGCTGTCGGCCGCGGTGCGTGCGCCGGGCAGCCGGATCACCCTCGCCCAGTCGCCGCTCGACTCGCGCGAGGACAGCGGACTCAAGCTGACGCTCACCGCGCCCGTGGGAGTCTGTGCGTCCGAGACGTCATTCCTGGACGTGGTGGCCTCCGACGGCCTGCGCGCGCACGACACGTTGAAGGAAGTGAAGCTGGTGCTGAATCACGCCATCAAGCCTGGCGCGCCCCAGGTGGATGCGGAGGGCAACGACTTCTTCATGGGAGGGCCCTCCGGCACCTTCACCGCCACGCGGGGCACCACGGGCTGCGAGCCCGTCAGGTACACCTGGACGGAGCCCACCGGGGCACCCAAGCTCGCGGTGAACGCGGGCGTGGCCACGTTCACGCCCCCTTCCACCCGCGAGGACCGCTGCAAGCCGGGCACGGCCACCTTCGACTACGAGGTGCGCGCGGATGACGGCGCGCTGACCTCGGAGCCCACGAAGGTCCCGGTGCGGCTCCACCCCTGGGGCCCCCCCGAGGCTCCGTTCACCAGCGCCTCGCGTGACGTCTTCTCCGGCGCGGCTTTGATTCCCCAGGCGACCCACCTGTGCGGGGGCTCTCCCGGAACGCCAGGACTGCCGCCGGTGTCGACGTTCTGGTCGGTCCTGGAGAATCCCTCGAACGCGACGGTGACGGCCCTCCTGGGGAACGACCGGCGCCCCGTGGGCGAGGACCCCGTCGAGGGCACCTCCGTGCTGCTCGCCGGGGCGACGTGCGAAGAGACCCTGAAGCTGAAGCTGCGCGCCTTCAACCGCATCACCGTGGACGGCTTCGTCCTCGACAGCCCCACGTCCGACGTGGAGGTCACCGTGAAGCCGCGCTGGGTGCCCCTGGACGCGGTGAGGACCCTGGTGGAGCTGGACCTCGCGGAGGAGCGCATGCTGCGCGGCCACGTGAAGACGGATCCGCCGCTCAACTGCACGGGCATGCGCCCCCTCACCACGGTGGTGACGCTGGAGGACCCGGCCGACCCCAGCAAGGTGTTCGACACGTGGACGGCCGCCGGAGGCGGAGGCGACTTCGCGCTGGACCTGCCCCCCACGTGCGGCAGTGGCAACTACACCGTGCGCGCGCGCGTGCACGAGGGCGGCGTCGTGGCGCCGGAGGCGACGAAGGACTTCTCCCAGCCTGCGCGCGACGTGGTGCTGGGCGAGCTGAGCGGTGAGCTCATCGCCACCTGCGGCGAGGGCGCCCGGGGCACGCTGCGCCAGACGATTCCGGAAGGGGCCTGCTCGGCGGTGAACCTGAAGTGGAACCCGACCGGAGGGCCGGAGATGGCGTCGCTCGTCGCACAGGAGGACTCGGTGTCGCTGGCCACGGTGGACACGCAGCTGGAGTCCCTGGTGGGCGAACTCGTCACCCTGAACGTGTCGGCCGTGGGCGAAGGCGCCAGCGGGGCGGCGCGCGAGCACTCGGTGCGCATTGGCGCGCGGCCCTTCGTGACGGTGGAGCGGCGCACGGAGACGGGCGAGGGCATCAACTCCGGCCAGGTGGGCGTCACGGTGACGCTGCGCAATGACACCGCCTGCGACGTGAGCTCCATCCACTACCGGGAGAGCGTCACCGGCGCGCAGGTGGTGCCCCAGAGCGTGACGCTGGATGGCCAGCCGGTGACGCCGGTGGACGTGTCCGCGCAGCACTTCGAGGTGGCGCCGGTGCCGCTGCCCGCGGGCGCGACCGCGAAGCTCACGTACGTGGTGCGCACGGCGCTCCTGGCTCCGCCGAAGTACTCGGGCACGGCGTCGCTGCGTGAGGTCGTCGTGTCGCACTCGGAGCCGCCGCCTGCCTCCACGTCGGGTTGCGGGTGCTCCGGTGGCGGCTCGGGCGTGACGGCGTTCGGGCTGGGCGCGCTGGCGTGGGCCGCGCGGCGCCGGCGGGGTGTCAGAGCCCGAAGCTGATGCGCTGGCGGCGGTTGGGCGTCTGCTGACGCTCCTCCAGCACGCCGGACAGCTCCAGGCCGCGCAGGGTGGCCAGGGCCTCGCGCTCGGACAGATCCGTGAGGGCGAGCAGGTCCTCCACCGTCTTCGTGCCGTCCGCGAACGCGAGCAGCATCGCCTGGGGCCCCGCCAGCTTCAGCTCGTGCAGGCCGTAGGGCGGATCCGCCGTGGGGAACAGGCGGCGTCCGGGCGCCATGCGCTGGCGCAGCGCCACCAGCGTCTCCGTGCGCGTGACGCCCTCCAGGATGAGGTCGCCGGGGAAGAGCGACAGCGGCACCAGGTCCGCGCGCTGCGGCCGCATGGGGCTGAAGCCGTAGCCGCCCTCCGTCCACGCGAAGGTGGACCAGAGGATGTCCTTCACCTGCTCCTCCAGCAGCTGGCGGCGCTGCTTGGGGCTCAGCAGGCCGCGCTTGAGCAGGGCGTCGCCGGTGCGCAGCGAGTGCTCGCGCGCGTAGCCCGTGGCCTCCGCGAGCTGCGCCTCCGTGAGCGCGCCCTTGCGCAGGCAGAAGCGGCCGAAGCGCTCCGGGGCCAGGTTGGAGGCGGCGTACACCACGCGGCCCGCCTCGAAGTAGACGACCTTGAGCACCGTGCCCTGGCGCAGCTTCAGCTCGCCGTGGTGGCGCGCTTCGTAATACGCGTTGAGCAGCCGCGGCACCGACGTGTGCGCCAGGTCTCCGCCGAGCGACCACTCCGGAAGCTGTCGCCGCTGCCGCACGGGCGCGGGCGCGGCCTCCGTCCACACGGCGTCGCGCTGCGCGAAGGGCAGGGGCAGGGCCTCCGACACGCCGGGGGCTTCTTCCGGGGGTGCGGGTTCGGAGGGCTCGGCCGGCTCGGCCGGAGAGAGGACGGACGCGAGCGCGGGCTCCTCCTCCGCGGACGGCGTCTCCTGGACCAGCTCCTCCAGGACGAGCAGGTCCACCTCGTCGAGCAGCTCGCCGTGCGTCACGGGCGGCACGCCAGCGGCTTCCTCCAGCGCGTTGATCACGGAGTCCAGCTCGAAGGGCTTCTCGAAGAAGGCGCAGGCGCCGTGGACCTGCGTGGCCTCCTGGGCGAAGCGGTCACCCTTGTAGACACCGCTGACGGCGATGGCGGGGATGCCGTGCGCGCGCAGGGCGCCCAGCACCTCGCTGCCGCGGATGTCCGGCAAGAGCAGGTCCACCAGCGCGGCGTCGAAGCGCGAGTGGGGGCCCAGGGCCTCCAGCGCGGACTCCCCCGTGAAGACGGTGAGCGCCTCATGGCCTCGGGTCTCCGCGACCGTGGCGATGAGGGAGGCGAGTTCCTGGTTGTCCTCCACGATGAGCAGTCGCGCCATGGGCCGGCAGACCCTACCATCAACTCCATGACGGACGTTCAGGGCTTCCACCACGTGGCGATTCAGGCGAAGGACGTGGAGCGCGTGACGGCGTTCTATCGCGACCTGCTGGGCTTTCCGGAGCTGAAGCGCCACCTGCGGGAGGACGGCACCCTACGGAGTGTCTGGGTCGGCGTCCCAGGGGGCGCCTTCCTGGCCATCGAGGCGGTGGACGGGATGCCGGAAGGGGGGCCGTTCCGCCATCCGGCGCCGGGGCTGCTGATGCTCGTGTTCCGGATTCCCCGCGAGGCGCGGGGTGGGGTGGTGGAGACCTTGGCTCGCGCGGGCGTGCCGCTGGAGCATGAGACGCGCTGGACGCTCTACGTGAGGGACCCGGAGGGCAACCGGGTGGGGCTGAGCCACCACCCGGACGACTAGGGGGGCGTGCCCGGCCGGGTGCTTGCGGAGGGTGACGGGGCATGGCTACAAGCGGCCCCATGCGCCTGGGTGAACTGCTCGTGAAGGACGGCCTCGTGTCGGCGGCGGGGCTGGAGGAGGCGCTGGAGTCGCAGGTGGTCCACGGCGGCAGGCTGGGGACGAACCTGGTGGAGCTGGGGCTCCTGTCCGAGCAGGACCTGGCCAAGGCGCTGGGCCGGTTGCACAACTGCGCTTACGCGTCCGGGGAGATGGTGCCCGACCCGAAGGCCGTGGCGCTGGTGAACCCCAACGAGGCGGACGACAAGGAGTACCTGCCGATGCGGGCGGACGCGACGCGGTTGAGCGTCGCGGTGGTGAACCCGCATGACTTCACGACGTTGGACGCCATCGCGTTCAAGACGGGCAAGCGCGTGGTGCCGGTGGTCATCCCCGAGTTCCGGATGAACCAGCTGCTCCGGCGGCACGCGAAGGCGTTCCGGCAGCTGCGGGCCATCGACATGAACGCCGTCCGCCCGAGGCCCGCGAAGGGCGCCGCGGCGGAGCTGCGGAAGGCGGCGGAGCGGCCTCCGGACCTGATGAGCGAGGAGGAGTTCCAGTCCGTCTACGCGCAGGCGCTGCGCGGCGGCTCGGATGCGGAAGCCGAAGCGGACGTGCTGGAAGGGGAGATCATCATCACCGGCGAGGAGGTGGTGGAGGCGCCCGTGGCCGCGCCGCCCCAGGGCCGGCCCGCGATGCCAGCGCAGGCGCGTCCTGGAGCGCCCGTGCCGCCGCGAGTGGACATCCCCGCGCACATCGCGCCGTCCGTCCCGGCGCAGGGAGTGCCCGCGCAGGCGGCCCGCGCCGCGGGGCAGGGCGCGGCGAAGCAGGGAGTGCCCGCGCACGTCGCGGCGCAGGCGGGAGCGCAGGGAGTGCCCGCGCACGTCGCGGCGCAGGCGGGAGCGCAGGGAGTGCCCGCGCACGTCGCGGCGCAGGCCGGAGCGCAGGGAGTGCCCGCGCACGTCGCGGTCCAGGCCGGTGCGGCGGGCGCGATGCCTCCGGGAGCCGCGCCGACTCCGCCCGTGGCCGCGAAGCCGGTGGCCCCTCCTCCCACGCCGCTCACGTTCCCGGAGGCCCAGGCGGAGCTGGGACGCAGCTCGGACCGCGAGGACGTGGCCCGCACGGTGCTCCGCTTCGCCATGGGCAAGTGGCGCCGGTGCCTGCTGCTGTCCGTGCAGGGCAACCTCGTCACCGGCTGGCACGGCATGGGGCAGGGCGTGAGCGACGAAGGCGTCCGCCGCATCGGCGTGCCGCTGCGCGACCAGAGCACCTTCCGCCTCGTGCGCGACCTGCGCTCCCACTTCGTCGGCCCGGTGAAGCGCGACGCGGCGATGGGCATGTTCTACCGCCTGATTGGCGGAGGCTTCCCCTCGACGGCGGTCATCCTGCCGCTGCTCGTGCGCGGCAAGGTGGTGCACCTGCTCTACGTGGACAACGGCGCGGAGCAGTTCACCCCGCCGGACGTGGGCGAGCTGCTCATCCTCTCCCAGGGCGTGGGCCGCTCGTACGAGGCGATGATGCGCCGGCGCAAGAGCGCGTAGCGCGGCCCCGCGCGAAGGCTCAATCGTTGCCGGTGGACCGCTCCGGCGTGCGCGTCAGCACGGGCAGCGCATCCGGACGGTCCCACAGGACGAAGTGGCTGCACCCGTCCAGCTCCACCACGTTGAGCCCCGGCTTCGCGCGCCAGGCGCTCTCCCGCATGGACGCGGACTCCAGCACCCGGTCCTTCCCCGGGACGAGCACCGTGCCGCGCCGCACGTTGCCGAACAGGGACGCATCGCGCGTCTGGCTCCAGGCTTCGATGTCCCGCAGGTTGGCCATCATCGTCGCGACCCGCTTCGGGTTGAACGGGAAGGCCATGATGAGCTCGCGCTTGCGAGCATTCTCCAGCGGCCCCCACGCGCCCCGGTTGTGCTTCGCGATGGGCGCGAGCCGCCACAACGGGATGAGGAACGGCAGCAGCCAGAGCTGCGAGGGCGTCAGGCTCCGGTAGGGGCGGGCCTGCGGGAGCACGGGCGCCTCCAGCACGACCTCCACCCGTTCGAAGAGGTCCGGCCGCAGCTTCGCGGCCTCCAGCACCACGGCGCCTCCGCGCGAATGTCCATGGACGCGCACGACGTCCGTGCGGGGCAGGTGCTCCAGGGCCTGCACCAGCACCGCGGCGTCATGGGCGATGGTGCCCTCGGGCTCCGCCGGCACCTTCGCCCAGGGGGCGGACGCCTCACGAGGGTCGGTGATGGGCAGGTGGTAGTCGCAGCTCGTCAGCAGGATGAGCTGGAGGTCGGGCTCGCGGTAGTGGTGCGTGAAGTAGCGCATGTCCGCCACGAAGCCGTGCATGACGATGACCGTGGCGCGGGGCTGCTCGCAGCGCCGTTCGGCGATGACGGCCTTGCCGATGCGGTAGACGTGTCCGTCGAAGGGCTCGCTCGCGCGGGGTGTGCCCACCCGGTGCATCAACCACCGGCGCGCGGCGGGCACGAGCACGGCGGCGCCAGCGAGGACTCCAAGAGCGACGAACATGCATTCACCCAGGACAGAGGGGAACCGGCGCCTGGCGGCGGACGGCCCGTGACACGGCGCGCATCATAAAGGCCGGGTGGGCCGCTTGCCGCCTCAAGGCGCGGTGGTGTTGGCAGCAGTCAAGGTGGAAGGCCCCGCGCGCCCTACCTGACGGCGCTGAGGGTCCGGATCTGCGCGTTGAGCCACGGGATGTAGTTGGAGACGCGCGTGTAGATGCCGGGCAGCCCTGCCCGCGCGCAGCCTACCCCGAAGCTCACGATGCCCTGGAGCACGTAGCCCTGTGAGCCTTTGACGACGAGCGGCCCGCCGCTGTCGCCCTGGCATGCGTCCTTGCCCCCCTGCTGATACCCAGCCCCGAACATGGCATTTTCGTCGATGACGATTCCTTGGGACCTGTAGCTGTTGGCGACGTCTTGATGCCTGAGGACGGGGACGTCCACCTGCAGCAGGATGCTGGACGTGTCGTAGCCACCTTCCCGTGTCAGGCCCCAGCCCGCGACCGTCGCCATCGTGTTTTCAGCGACGCGCGCTCCGGAGGCTGGGAGGCAGACAGGGACGCGCGTGTTGCTGCCCGCGAGCTGAGCGGTCAGGTTGGGGCGCATGCCCGAGGACTGGCCGCAAGCCCCGGCGACGCTCGTGTCGAACTTGATGGGCTTGTCGAGCTTGAGGACGGCGATGTCGTTCAGCGTCGTGTCCGGATTGTACTGGGGATGGTAGACGGCCACCGCCACCCGGGCTGTCACTTGCGTGGACGTGGGGCGGTACAAGTCATGCGCCCCAGCGGACGCCGTGACGTTGGAGTAGCCGTCATAGACGCAATGGGCAGCGGTGAGGACGATGTCGCTCTCCTCCCGGTTCGGGCTCACTCGCACCAGGCTGCCCCCGCAGAAATGGCTGCCGTACTGCTGCAGGCTGACAATCCAGGGGTGCGAGTTCGGCCGGGCCTCGACGCCTCCAACGATCTCCTGGTCCGCGTGACCCACTGTCTCGAAGGGGGCCTGCTCGGCCTCCGGACCTCCGCACCCGAGAAGACCGACCGCGACGACGACTCCGCTCATGAAGCGCATGCACTCTCCTGTTCCAAGTGCGGAGCGGGACAGCAATCGACGTGCCGCGTTCAGGCGCCCTGGCTGTTGCCCTGGACGTGCGACGGCACGTCGCCGTGTGACATGTCAGCGGAGGCGCATGACGCGTCAGCGGATGGCAGGGCTCAAGGGTCCATGGGGAGGAGCGCGTCGCGTGACAGCGCCCTGGAAGGCCCGCGCACCACCAGCCTGCGAGCCTTCTGGAACAGAGGCACGGGCGGATCCTCCGCCACGTACACGCCCCAGTAGTACTCACCGGGCGCCAGGCCGGGCAGCACCACCTGCTGAGGGCTGCCCTCGCGTACAATCACCGGCTGCCGCAGCTCGCGGTCGCGCGCGACGACCAGCCGGTAGCGTGGCTCACCGCCCGTGGACTGCCACGCGAAGACGAGGTCCTCGGCGCTGGAGCCATCCGGGACCTCGTAGCCCTCGCGCGGCACGACGAGCAGGCCCCGGGGCCGCTGGCGCTCCACGAAGATGCGGCGAGCGAAGCCGGACTCGCCCGGCCGTCCGGCCTCATCCAGCGCGGACACGCGCCAGACGAACATGCCGGGCTCCGGCGGGACGAACGTGAAGTCCGGACCCTCCACCTGCGTGTCCACGACGCGCCGGGTGAAGCCCATGTCACGCGCCACCTGTACCTGGTAGCTCCGGGCGCCATCCAGCGGCTTCCAGCTCAACGGGATGCGCAGCTCCGGGTTCCACGCGATGCGCGCGTCCACGCCCGGCGAGAGGCTGGTGGGGAAGGGCGAGCCATCGTGCTCGGCATCCTCCAGTCCGCGTGCGACGTCCAGCCAGGTGCCGGCCTCGAGCGTGCGGCGGTGCATGCCTTCGGACAGCAGCAGCCGTCCGCGGGAAACGCTGAGGTGCATGCCGCGCGCGGTGCGGGTGACGCGGAACTCCGTGGGGCCCGAGTGAGCTTCCACCGTGAGCGCCACCTGCCGTCCGTTGTCGCCGCGAAGCACGAGCGGACCGTCATGCAGCGCGTCCTCGGGCAGCAGACCCCGGGCGGTCCCTGACTCCAGCGCCACCACCGAACCGCCGCCCTCCGGAGGCGCGGGCCGCTCCACCATCACCACGGTGCGCTCCTCCAACTCGATGCGGCCACCGCCTCGAAGCTCGATGCGCGTGGACGCCTCCGGCCCGGTGCGCACCCAGTCGCCGGAGCGGAACGTGGCGCCCGCCTCGAACGGCTCCCAGTAGGCATTCGCCGTGCGCAGCGTTTCGACAGGGCCGCGGGCGACAGCACAGGTGGCCACGATGGCGGACAGCTCCCGCGACACGGTCTCCACCGCGCCCGTTTCGTCCGAAGTTCGCGAGCAGCCCGCGACCATCAGAAGCAGGACGCACCCCAATGTGCCTCGACGTCTCATGCCCTCATTCCCACGGAGCTCCCACGCCCGATGGCTCGCCAGGGCCGCCGCGCTCATCGCACCCTCCAACCCGAAGGTGCCTTGCGCAGCTCCTCCTCCAGGAGCCGGAGCTGGACGCGCGTCGCGCTCCGCTCCGGTGCCGCCTCCAGCGCGGCGCGCAGATGCGCCATGGCCTCCGTGACGTCCCCCCGCTGGGTGGCCTCCGCCGCCAGCCGTTCGAACGCATCCGCCAGCGCCGCCAGTCGCGAACGCACGCGCGGATCCCCGGGCCGCAGCGCCCGCGCGGCCTGCAGCTGCGCCAGCGCCGTGTCCTCGCCCGCGCCCGACAGCTTCGCCACCGCGATGAGCCGGTCCGCGCGGGATAGGTGCCCGGCCAGCTCCGCCTCCGTCGCGCGCAGCGGCCAGATCAGCGCCGCCCCCGTCGCGCAGAGGACGGCGATTGCCAGCGCGCTCCACCGCAGCGCACTCCCATGCCGCGCGACCGCCAGCTTCGCGGCCACCGGAATGCGCTGCTCCACGGCGTTGCGCCACCGGCGGTAGCGCGGGAACGCGTGCGGCCGGTCCTTGCCCCGCGCGGTCCCCATCAGCACCTCCGTCTCGCGCCGGCCCCGGTCCAGCGCTTCGCCGAACAGCTCGTGCATCGTCAGCACCAGGTCGAAGGGAGGCAGGGTGCTCCGCACGCGCTCCAGCGCATGCCGCAGCACCTTCGCGCTGGGCGCCCGCGAGGACGGCTCCGGCGCGGTGGCCCACTGCACCAGCCGCTCCAGCTCCGGCGTCACCTGGGGATTGAAATGCGACGGCTTCAACAGCCCGGCGGGCCCCTCCGTGCCACTCGAGGCCTCCGAGGCCCGGTGCAGCGTGAGCAGCTCATAGAGCACCAGCCCCATGCCGTGGATGTCCCACGCGGGCTCCGGGTGGCCTCCGGCGATCTGCTCCGGCGCCATGTACGCGCGCTTGCCCACCACCAGCAGATCATTCCCGCTCGCGATGCTGGCGGACGCCACCCCCATGTCCACCAGCTTCACCTCGCCGTGCAGCCCCACGAGCAGGTTGCCCGGGCTCACGTCACGGTGCACCAGGTGCAGCGGGCGCCCGTCCAGGTCGCGCTGCCCGTGCAGGTACTCCAGCGCCTTGCCCAGCTCGATGGCGACCGTCACAGCCAACGCCACCGGCGGCGGACGCCCGCGCTGCCGCAGCGCCTGCACCAGGTCCGCGCCGTTGCGGCCGTGCACGTACTCCATGGCCATGAAGGGCCGGCCCGCCGCGCTGCCCACGTCGAACACCTGGATGACGTTGGGGTGCTGCAACGTGGCGCTCAGCCGCGCCTCGGTGAGGAACAGCTCCGACAGGCGGGGGTGCCGCGCGTACTCCTGGAACACCAGCTTGAGCGCCACCAGCTTGTCCACGCCCTCCGCCATCGTGCGCCGGGCGAGGATCACCTCCGCCATGCCGCCCGTGCCCAGCCGCTGGAGCAGCTGGTACGGCCCGAACGCGTCAAAGGGCCGCAGCCCGCCCTGCCACGCCTCCGGGTCGCGAGCGTGCAGCAGCTCCAGGTGCGAATAGTCATTCAGCGCGGACGCACCACCCACCGTGGAGCGAGGCCGGATGCCCACCGGCGTCGGCTCCTCCCGCCACGAATCCGCGTTCCCCCCGGGAACACCGGCGGCCATGCCAGCGGCCGGAGTCCCCTCGGTCGCGGGCGCGAGCGGCTCGCGAGGACTCAGGGGCAGCGGAAGGCTGCCCGCGTCCAGCGCGACGAACTTCACGAAGTAGCCGCGCACCCAGCCGGACACGCCGTGCTCCATCACCCGCACGCGGCCGGAGACGGCGGGCCCGTCCCCCTGGAAGGCCACCTGGAGCGCGAACTCCGTCCCGATGGGCTGCGGCGTGTCCTCGGGGACGAACAGGCCGTGCTCCGTCATGCTCTTCCACAGCCGCGCGCGCGACTCCGGCGCGTCCGCGAACGGCAACCGGAACAGCCGGCCCTTCCTCTTTGGAAGCTTCACGCCTGTGCCTCCCCCTCGGATTGACGGTGCGCTGCGCGTCACGGCCCCCTTCGCGTCACGGCGAAGCGGTCAACGTCACCTGGATGGGCTCCGGCCGGTCGCCCACCATCACCTCGGCCCGCCACGTGTCGTGGCCCTCCAGCCGGACGCTCACCTGGTGGACCCCGGGCGAGAGCGGCAGCAGCGTCCCCAGGTGCCGCGCGAGCCCCATCGCCCTGCCGTCCACGAAGACGTGCGCGCGGTCCGGCAACACGTCCAGGCGCAGCCCCGTCGTCACCGGGCGCTCCACCCGCGCCGCGCGGGGCGCCGGCATCGGCGGACGGATGGCCTCCACCCGCAGGGCCGCCAGGGCCTCCACGTCCCGCGAGCCAGGCGCGCGAGCACAGGCGCAGGTACCAGCCATGAGGAGCGGGATGAGCAGACGTCTCGGATGCGGAGGCATGACAGGGATTGGGCGTGAGCGCGGGGGCCTCCGTCAAGGTACCGGCCCCCGCGTCGCAATCGCTGTTCCCACCCGTACAAGCCGGTGAAAGCGGCGCTCCCGGCGGTGTCTTCCGGACCCACCGGTCCGGGTCATCCTCCAGAGAGGAAAAGGAGATGTCTCCAGGTGGACGGATGGCCTCCGTCCGCGCCGCGTGCCCCCGCGCGCGTGAGTGACGGAGCGTGTGCGCCGGGCGACCTGGGAGGTGACTGGGTTTGAGAGGCATTGGACCCGGGTCCGGGTCCGGGGGGATCCACGCATGTCAGACGCCACCCGTAGCCTGCGACACGTTCCAGCCTGATTCCCACCCATGACGACCCGACCTCCCATGCCCGCCACCGCGACACGGACACCGGCCCCGTCCCTGCCACCCAGACCCTTCACCTCCGCGCGGGACGGCCTCGTGCGCCGTCAGCCCCAGCGCTTCTCGGGCATCCGGCCGCTCAAGCTGGAGGACTTCGTGTCCGGGACGCCGCGCCAGCGGGAGTCCTTCGCGCGGCGGCTCATCACCCAGCTGTCCGAGCGCGGCTTCTTCTACCTGGAGCGCCCCTCGGCCTTCCTGGAGCGCCACGCCCTGGCGGGGATGTACGAGCGCTACGAGGCAACCTTCCAGCACGCGCTGCTGGCGCATCCGTACCTGCACGCGCTGCTGCCCGCGGCCACGGTGTTCCAGACGGGCTACAACGCCACCTGGTACCCGGAGTCGCCGGTGGTGCGGCAGCCCATCGAGGCCTTCATGGCCAAGCCCGCGACGTGGACCGTGTTCCGCCGCCGCCTGGTGCCGGAGCCGGTGCGGGAGCTGCTGGAGGCGTCGGAGGACGCGTATGACGCCTGCCACGCCGTGGGCGTCGTGCTGCTGGAGGCGCTGGAGCTGGGCTACGGCCTGCGCCCCGGGGGGCTCACGCGGCTGTTCCGCCGCCGCACGGAGGGGGCGGTGCGGTTCGTGAAGTACCACGCGCCCAGCACGGCGCGGCGCAGGCGGGAGGTGGTGGCGCACGCGTCGGAGCCGCACTCGGACAAGAGCTTCTTCACCTTCAACCTGGGCGAGTCCCGGCCGGGGCTGGTGTGGCTGGACGGGAACACGCCGCGCCTCATGCCCAACGACGAGGGGCACTGGCTCATCACCTCTGGCCGCTTCTCCGAAGGGCTGACGCGCGAGCTGGACGCGCCGGTGCGGGCGTTCCGGCACACGGTGCACAACGACGGCGAGCGCGTGGTCGTCCTGGGCTTCGTGACGCCCGAGGGCGACCTGCACGACCTGCCGCTGGACGCGTGGCCCGCGCCGCCGCTCGCGGGAGGCGCCCGTGGCTGAGTGCGCGCGCAGCGGAAGGGACGACGGGCCGGAGCACGTCTTCTTCTCCCCGCATCCGGACGACGTGGCGCTGGGAGCGTACGCGAGCCTGCTCGGCGTGCCCCGGGGCGTCGTGCCCACGCTCGTCACGGTCTTCTCCCAGAGCTGCTGGGAGTTCGTGCTGCCGGTGGACCCTTCGCGGGCCATGGCGGTGACGTCGCTGCGGATGGGCGAGGACCGGAGGTTCGCGCGGGCGCACGGGCTGGACCTGGTGCACCTGGGCTTCCGTGACACCAGCCTGCGCGCGCCGCCGGGCGGGCCCGCGGAGTCGGAGGAGGCGCGGTCGGCGCTGGCCTCGCGCGTGATGTTGGCGCTGGGCGAGGTGCTGGCGGGCGTATCCCCGGACGCGGTCTGCTACGTGCCGCTGGGCATCTCCAGCCACGCGGACCACCTGCTGGTCCGCGACGCGGTGCGGGCCCTGCGCGGAGAGCGGAACGTCGTCTACTACGAGGACCTGCCGTACTCCGCGCACCACCCGGAGGATGAGATCGTCGACTACGCGTGGGCGCTCGGGCTGTCGCCCCGGTGTCTGGACGTGACGACGCTGTGGTCCGCGAAGCTGCGCGGGCTGTCCTTCTACGCCAGCCAGCTGGAACCCCAGACGCTGCCCGCGGTGGAGTCACACGCGCGGCGGCTGGGCTCGGGCCGTGGGCTGGCCGAGCGCGTCTGGACGGTGGCGCCATGAGCACGAGGGAGCCCTGGGCGCCCGGGGCGGACGACGACATGCTGGTGCACCTCTCCTATGAGGCCACGCGCACGCTGGGCGGGATGGGCGTGGTGCTGGAGCACCTGCTGTCCGAGCCCGAGTACCGTCAGGCGTTCCCTCGCACGCTGCTGGTGAGCCCCACGGTGCGGCCGTGCGGCCTGGGGAGCTACGCGCCGGAGGAGTCGCTGGCGCGCGACCTGGAGGCGCACGGCGAGGTGTTCTACAGCGGCCTGCGCCGGGACAACCCGGAGCGGTGGGCGCGCGTCTTCCGGCCGGTGGAGGCGCGGCACGACGTGTCGTTCATCTACGGGCGGCGCGACGCTCCGGGCGGTCCGGTGGAGGTGCTGCTCGTGGACCTCACGGACGTGCTCCGGGGCTACCGGGTGAGGATGGGCACGCTGCCCAATTTCCTCGCGCGGCTGCACACGCTGCTCGGGGTGGACCTCCCGTTCGACTGCCGGGGGCCGCGTCCGGCGGCGTGGCGCGGGCTGTCGCGCGTGTGGCGCGAGCGCTTCGGCACGCGGCTGGGCGCGGCGCCCTGGGTCAACCGCCTGTTCCGCAAGGCCGTCCGGCACGGCCTCATGGACGCGCCCGCGCTGGACCATGACGCGATGCTGGCCATCGTGCTCGCGGAGCCCGTCTTCGACGCGCTGGAGCGGCTGCGCCCGAAGGACGGCGCGGGGACGGTCATCCTGGCGCAGGAGCACCTGTCGCTGCCGCTCGCGTACAAGGCGCTGCTCGACGGGCGGCGCTGGTGCCGCACCGTGTACTACGCGGGCGAGGTGCGCACGCCCCGGGTGCTTGTGGAGTACGGCGAGGCAGGGCAGGGCGCGTCCGACGCGCGCTTCTACAACATCCAACGTCTGGGATTGGAGCAGGGGAAGACGCTGGACGACGTGTACCCAGTGGGCGCCTGGCCCAACTTCCAGATCCTGCGCAACGGCCACCTGTGCGACCGCGTGGGCGCGGTGAGCGCGTCCGTGGCGGACGAGCTGCGCTTTCTGGATGCGCGCTATGCGCTCCAACCGGTGACGGTGGTGCCCCACGGGCACCGGCCCATCGAGACGGGCTGGGACGCGAAGGAGGCCGCGCGGGCGAAGGTGCTGGCCCATGCGCGCAAGGCGTGGGGGAAGGACTTCCGCCTGCTGCTCACGCACATCGCGCGGGACGAGGTCTGCAAGGGGCTCTGGCGCGACGTGGACGTGTGCGAGCACCTGGCCACGCTGCTGCCACCGGAGCGCAAGCCCGCGCTGTTGATGATGGTGACGGAGTGGAGCGAGGCGGAGCCGTCCGACAACCTGCGCGCCCTGAAGGCGAGGGTGGACGCGTTCAACGCGAAGGACACGGGCCTGCACATCGCGCTGGTGAACCAGCCCACGTGGCCCGCGGGCCTGGACTTCACGCGGGACGACCTGCACCGCGCCACGGACGTGTCCCTGGGGCAGTCGCTGTATGAGTCCTATGGCCTGGCGCAGCTGGAGGCCCTGGGCTGCGGCGCCATCTGCGTCATCTCCGGAGTCAGCGGCGCCCGGCGCGCCCTGAAGGCGGTGTGCGAGCGGCAGGGGCTGTCGGAGGCCGCGCATCCGAACCTCGTGGTGTCGGATCCGGTGGCGGACGCGAGGGCAGCGGGGCTGGCGCACTCGGTGGAGACCTGGAAGGCGCTGCCCGCGGGCGTCCTGCGGGAACAGGAGCTGCGCACCGCGGAGCGCGTGGCGGAGGAGGTGGTGCGCCGCCTTCCGCGCGACGCGCACGAAGGACGCCTCCTGCTGGCGACGGGCTGGGCGCTGACCGAGCGCCTGCGCTGGGAGCCGCTCATCCGCGAGCAACTGCTGCCGCTGCTGCGCTTCCCGAAGGAGCAGGCGCAGGACGTGTCCGACTGGAGCGCGGCCCATGGCTGAGCCTCACGCTCGCCGTCACGTGAAACCGGGGCCGTGCTCATGGCGTGCACGGCGCCCGGTGGAGACAGACCTGGCCCGGCGCGCATCGCCCGGAGCCCTCAACCCATCCCTTTCAGAGTGGAGCGCGGAACATGGCTGAGAACGAGCAGGCTCCGGCGCTCATCGTCGTGGCCCACCCGGAGGACGTCGTGCGGTTGTTCAGCACGGTGGCGACAGGCGCGGACGTCGCGGTGGTGACGGAGGACGGGGGCGCGGGCCGGGAGCTGGAGGCCGTGGGCCGCGCCCTGGGCGCGCGGAGCACGCAGCTCCTGCTGTCCCCGTCGGAGGTGGGGCCGTGGTGCCGCGAGCGGCGCTTGAAGGGCGACGCCCGCGTCTACACGCACAGCCCGCAGGAGGACGCCCCGCTGCACCGCGAGGTGGCGCTGCTCGTCAGCCGCGTCTTCGAGCGGCTGTGGGTGCCCGCCACGGGGGCCAGGCCCACCGCCTGCACGGTGCTGGACGACGCGGCCTTCCAGCGCAAGCTGTCGCTGCTCAACGCGCTCTACCGGGAGCGTCCGGACGGAGCCGCTTCCGGCGCGTGCACGGACCCCGTGCGTGACGGGCCCGGCATCGAGGCCTTCACCGAGGTGCGGGCCGGAGACGTGGTGCGCGCCCTGTCCCTCACGAAGCCGGAGGTCTTCGCGGAGCTCGCGGACCCCTGGGGCTTCGCCCATTCCACCTACGAGGGCGAGCGCTTCGCCCTCACCGCGAAGGTGCTCGGGACGCTGCGCCACGCGGGCCCACCCCGGAGCGTGGTGGACGTGGGCGCCTGCGAGGGAATGATGACCGGGCACCTGCTGACGCTCTTCCCGGACGCGAACGTCCGCGCCGTGGAGTCCGAGCCCCGCTTCGTCACGCGCCTGCGCGAGCGGCTGGGGGGGCTTCCGCGCGTACGCATCGTGGAGGCCAGCGCGGAGGACGTGGCGCTGGAGGCGGACCTGGTGCTGCTGGCGGAGGTGCTCTATTACCTGTCCGACGACGCCAGCCGCGACCTGCTGGACCGGCTGCGCGCGTCCCACCTGCTCACGTCCTATGGCGGCGGCTTCGGCGCCCAGGTGCACGCGGCGCTCGTCAGGCGCGGATGGAGGTGCGTCCAGTCCGCGACGCTTCCGGGCCGCATCGAGCCGGTGGACGGCGCCTCGAGCCCGCTGCTCGTGCGCCGCGCGGGCACCGAAATCCGGCTCTGGGAACGGTGATAACAAGAATTCAGGGCTGGAGGCCCAGGCTTCTCTCCCGGAAGAGGCCAACATCTGGATTTGCTGTTATTGCATGTTTCAGGTTTGTATAGACTTGCCTGCTTGAATACGCGTTGCCATTGGCACGGGAACTCTTCAGCATGACCGTGCATGGCCGCCCCGGTCGTCTCGCATGGCCCCGCGGATGCCCCGGCCCGGGCATCCCTTGAGGAGGGTCTGAAACACAGCGCGCTCCGGCGCCAGGCGCTGCCGTGGCTGGTGGGCGGCTGGCTGGTGGCGAGCGTGCTGGGGCTCGGACTCGTGTGGTCCCACGCGAACGCGGCGGGGCCCGCGGCCACGCCCCCTGTCCGGTTGCCGGAGCGGTTCACGCGGGCGCCGGGCGCCTGGACGCTGCTCGTCTTCCTCCACCCGCGGTGCCCGTGTTCCCGCGCGACGCTGGCGGAGCTGGCGAAGCTCCTGGACCGGCACGGCGCGCGGCTCTCCACGCGCGTGTTCGTCTGGGCGCCGCGTGAGGCCCCGCCGGGCTTCGAGCGCTCGGAGCTGTGGACGCGCGCCGTGGCCCTGCCGGGGGTGGAGGTGGTGGCGGACGTGGACGGGCAGGTGGCGCGTGAGCTGGGGGCGCGCACCTCGGGACAGCTGGTCCTCTTCTCGCCGGACGGCGTGGAGCGCTTCGCTGGCGGCATCACCCCCACTCGGGGCCACGAAGGTGACAGCGCGGGGGGAGGCGCCATCCGGGACCTCCTGGACGCGGAGCTCTCCGGCCCCGTCACCGCGCCAGTCTTTGGCTGTGCCCTCCAGACACCCCTCACGCCCGCGGGTGATGACACATGATGAGAACCCAGCTGTCCGAAGCAGCCGTGTCCGAGCGCGCGCGCCAGTTGTTCGATGCGCAGTGTCTGTCATTGGGCCGGCGGACGGACCGGACCTTCGTGGTCCTGATGGTGTTGCAGTGGCTGGGCGGCATCGTGGCGGCGGTGTACCTGTCGCCCCGGGCCTGGGCGGGCTTGGAGAGCACGGTCCACTCCCACGTGGTGGCCGCGGTGGGGCTGGGCCTGCTGCTGGGCGGCCTGCCGGTGGTGCTCGCGCTCACGCGGCCCGGCCGCGAGTCCACGCGGCACGTCATCGCGGTGGGGCAGGCGCTGATGTCCGGGCTGCTCATCCACCTGATGGGCGGCCGCATCGAGACGCACTTCCACATCTTCGGCTCGCTGGCGCTGATCTCCATCTACCGGGACTGGAAGGTGCTGCTCACCTTCAGCGGCGTGGTGGCGGCGGACCACTTCATGCGCGGCCTGTTCTGGCCGGAGTCCATCTTCGGCATGCACGCCCGCGAGTCCTGGCGGTGGATGGAGCACACCGCGTGGGTGGCGTTCGAGGACCTGTTCCTCATCGCCTCCTGCGTGCAGGGCCAGCGCGACCTCCGGGAGTCCGCGCGGCGCGAGGCGCAGCTGGAGCTGTCCCGGAGCGCGGTTGAGGAGCAGGTCGTCCGGCCGCTGATGAGCTCCGCGGACGCGCTGCGCGCCTCGGTGACGACGCTGACGGAGTCCACCGGCGAGCAGCGCCAGGAGCTGACGCGGCAGGCCCGCGCGCTGGAGGAGACGCGGGCGACGGCGGAGGAGATCCGCCAGACGTCGCTGCTGGCCTCGGAGCAGGCCGCGCGGGTGCTGGAGGCCACGCAGCAGGCCGGGGACGTGGGCGCGGCGGTGGAGGACGCCATCGGCCGGAGCGTGGAGGGGCTGGCGGACCTGCGCGCGCAGACGGCGGACCTCTCCGAGCGCGTCCAGGGGCTGGCGGCGTACACGGAGCGCATCGCCGGCATCACCCGGACGGTGCAGGACCTGGCGGACCAGTCCAACGTGCTCGCCATCAACGCGGCCATCGAGGCGGCGAGGGCCGGGGAGGTGGGCCGGGGCTTCGCGGTGGTGGCGCGGGAGATGCGGGGCCTGGCGTCCCAGTCCGTCACGGCCACGCAACAGGTGCGCGCGGTGCTGGAGGACACGCGCTCCAGAATCCAGGGGGTGGTGGACCTCACCCGCCAGGGCGGCGAACGCATGGCCCGGGGCATCGAGACCATCCGCGCCTCCGGCGAACGGCTGGGCATGCTGTCCGGGCTGGTGAAGGGCAACGCGGACGCGGTCCGCCAGATTTCGGCGTCGGTGAGCCAGCAGTCGGCGGGCGTCTCCCAAATCTTCACCGCCGTGTCGGACCTGACCGCGCTGATGCAGGCCTCGGTGGTCCGGGTGGAGGCCACCCACGCGGCGGCGGACCGCCTCCAGCAGGTCACCGACCAGGTCCACGGCGTCATCGCGCTGTATCAGGAGAGAACCTGAACGGTCACCGACACGCGGCCTGTCTTGGAGTACATGGACGCCATGAACTCCAGACTCCGTCGTTTTCTGTCGTTTTCCTCGGTTCCCCTCCTCCTGAGCTGCGGCGCTGCCGCGGTGTCGGACACGCCGGCTGACGCGCTGGCGGTGCAGACGCAGGAGTTGGCCTCGGGCACGCCCGCGGGCATCGGGGTGGTGCTGTTCCTCAATGAGTACGGCCTGACCTTCAACACGCTGGACACGCAGGTGCCGCTCAACGCGCTGGCGGCGCAGAGCATCATCAACTACCGCTACGGGCCGGACGGCATCCCGCACACGGCGGATGACAAGCGCTTCGTCTCCATCGAGCAGGTGGACGCGCTGCCCCAGGTGGGGCCCGCGGCGCTGGCGGCGCTGGAGGCGTACGCCCGGGGCACGGGCCGGGTGGAGCTGCCGGTGGACGGCTGGGTGGGCACGTTCCACGGCGTGTCCTTCAACGTGTCGGAGGCGCGCCGGGCGCTGGCGGTGGTGAACACGCAGTCGCTGGCGGCGCTGCAGTCCACGTACAACGTGCCCGCGGCGGCGGCGAACGCGATGGTGGCGGCGCGGCCGTTCTACGACATCCTGACGCTGGGCCGGCTGGCGTTCGTGGATGCGCCCGCGCTCCAGAACCTGAAGGCTGCCACGCAGCAGGGCGAGGAGGGCGACGCCTGCACCGGCGTGGGGACCTGCGGGCCGAACCTCCACTGCGAGGGCAAGCCGAACGACGGCTCCAGCCCCTACGGCCGCTGCGTGACGACGTTGCCCATCCCGGGTAACGACACGTCGTGTTCGCGCTTCGTGCCGTGTGCGGAGGGGCTGGCGTGCCACGGCCTGGACTCGGGCGCGACGGAGGGCTGGTGCCGGCCGGCGTGGATGTCCGGCGAGTTCACGGCGTACTCGGACCTGACGCTGCAGGGGAACACGACGCCGCTGACGGCGACGCAGCCGGTGGTGGGCCTGGCGACGGTGCCGGAGGACATCACGGTGGAGCTGGACCTGGCGCACAACAACCCGTCCAAGCTGGTGCTCACGCTGGAGGATCCGGGTGGTGAGACGGCGCTCCTGTGGGACGGCCCCAACGAGGGCACGCCGCCCAAGCGCATCCCGGTGACGCGCGGCATCCCCCGCGACGGCACCATCAACGGCCTGTGGAAGCTGCACATCGTCAACCCGTCGGGCGTGGGCAACGGCAAGCTGCGCGAGTGGAAGCTGAAGCTCACCAGCCGCTGGGACTGACGCGCATCCTTCGAGTCCCTCGAAGGATGATTTGACGCCCGCGAGGCTTGTCCTCGCGGGCGTTCAGGGGGCCCCCATCTCCGTGGATGCATGGCGGCGGACCCACCGCGCGGGGTAGGGCGTTTTATCTGGGAATACAGGCTGTGCTATCACTGGGAGTCCCTCCAGCCGGGAGCCTTCCGCACCGGTCCGAATTGCCCGCAGTGGCCGCAGGATCCGTAGCGCGGAGCCAGGGAGCGCACACAGATGATCGTCAGCGTGCAGGCTGGAATCGGGATTGGCGTGCCGAGGAAGGGCAACCTCGAACTGTTCCTGAACACCTCGGGGTTGAATTCATGTGTGGGGTTCCTGATCGAGACGGACACCCACGTCTATCTCGCCCACATCACCCCTCCCTTGGAGACGGAGCTCGAAAAGCGCTCCGAGATCGAAGGCCGGCGCATCCAGAAGTCGACCCTCATCGCGCAGGTGCTCAATGAGTCCATCGAGACCATGCGGGAGCAGTCGAACACCATCGTGTGGCGGATGCGATTCACGCTGTTCGTGTTGGATGAACGGGCCACGACAGAGAGCCACTTCCAGACCGTTCATGCCGAAACGGTGAAGCTGACGTCCAACAAGAGGGTGCCGGTGGAGTGTCTGGGTTACGACGTGGTCTACGTTCGCGTCAGGGATGGAGCATTCCATACCCAGCCGCCCAGGAACTCCGAGCACAAGAACATCTACCTGGAGGGAGCCTGGGAGGAGGAGGTGAGGCGTATCGAGCCTTCCGTCAGGAGGGAGTTCGGTTTCGCGACGGACAGCTATGACGTGGAGATGGATCACAAGGAACGCCACGTCATCCTGACCCGGACGCCAGCGCTCCTGGCGGAACGTGGCGTGGCCAATGCATGGGTCGTGGACACGACGTATTGAGACCCATGCACTCCATCTCCGCTGGTGCATTCCGCCGGGCTACCGGGTGCGGCTCTACGACGACTCGAACTACAAAGGCAGCTACCGGGACCTCGTGGGCGACGGTGCGTTTCACGAAGCCAACCTGAACAGCAAGGCCTGGGGCTTCAACGACAAGGTGTCCTCCGCGCGCTGGCTGAACGAGTGACGGGGAGGGCGGCTGGTGGTGCGGTGCGGGAAGGTGCTATCGCGGGCCCCCATGCGACGACGCCTCGTGTTGTTCTTCCCGCTGCTGCTCTGCGCGTGTGCAAGCGGTCCGTCACGGCGCGCGGATGACACCGGCGACGAGCACCTGCCGCGAAGGAGCCCCATGAAGCCGGATGCCCCCTCTCTTGCGCGCGGTGAGGCG
Source organism: Corallococcus sp. CA049B (assembly GCF_003611685.1). NCBI lineage: Bacteria > Pseudomonadati > Myxococcota > Myxococcia > Myxococcales > Myxococcaceae > Corallococcus > Corallococcus sp. CA049B. The sequence continues at coordinate 25,636 of NZ_RAWC01000007.1, forward strand.
CTGTTGCGCCATGGCACCGGCGGCGACGCCGTCGTTCCGGCCGAGCCGGTCCCCGCCGTCCAGGAGCTCGGAGCCCTGGCGGGGTTCGGCCAGGCCTGGACGTCGTGCTCGGCCCGCGCCTCGGTCTACCTGTTCGACGGCTATGCCGAAGCGAGCGCGGCGGAGGTGAGGCTGAAGAAGCAGGTGCCCGAAGGGAAGCAGGGTTCCGGCACGGTCAACGGCGACTGGCTGATCTGGGCCACCGCCGATGCGAAGGACGAGGCCGGCCGCGACGTCATCGAGCGGGTGGTCTCCTCCTTCGCGGGCGAAGAGTGAGGCCGTGAGTCATCAGGCGCCAGGGACCCTCCGGAAGTGGTTCTTCATCGCCCTCGGTGTGCTGGCCTGCTCGTGCCTGGGCCTGGTGGCGGTCAACACGGTCCGCAACTTCGTCCGGTTCGGCCAGCGTGCCCGCGCGGCGGAGTGCAGGTCGAACCTGAAGGCCTGGTACGCCCTCCAGCGGCGCCACTTCCAGGACACGAGGACCTACGAGCCGGTCTTCGCGAAGGTGGGCTTCGCGCCCGAGCGGGGCAACCGCTACGCGTACTTCGCGGGCCGGGGACCGATGGAGCTTCGCGACCAGGAGCGAAGCGAGTCCCCGGACGGCGCGGTGGCCATCGGCGCGGACACCTTCCGGTTCACCTACCTGCGCCCCCTCGACGTGGAGGCGCTTCATCCGTCCTTGAAGGCCCGGCTCGGCGTCACCGGCACGTGCCCCGCCTGCGCCATCACCCTGGCATGCGTGGGGAACACAGACGAAGACGCGACGCTGGATGTCTGGGTCCTCTCCACTGGCCCGCTGGACCTCCAGGACGTGGACGGAGAGGCCGCGGAGCCCGGCATCCCCGTGCAGCTCGTGGACGACACGAGGGACTGATGGCTACAGCTTCATCCCGCGCAAAGTCGGGGGAGGGCCGGCGGTCATGTAATCGTATTAGAATTGACTAATATTAGTGCGGACTGTAGTGAGTCTGTGAACGGAGGAGGTCCGCACATGCTTCACACCCTGATTGGCGCCCAGTTCCGCGCGTGCGTCGAACGCGATTACGAAGGCAAGCCGGCCCACGTGGTCGTCGCCCAGCGCGTCTACCCCACCCACATCGAGGACCTGTGGGACGCGGTCACCAACCCTGAACGCATCCCGCGCTGGTTCTCGCCCGTCGAGGGGCAGCTGCGGAAGGGCGGCCGCTATCAGATCAAGGGGAACGCGGGGGGCACCATCACCCGGTGTGACAAGCCGGAGGCGTTCGACCTGACCTGGGAGATGAACGGCGGCATGAGCTGGGTGACCCTTCGCCTGGCGCCGGAAGGGAAGGGCACGCGGCTGACGCTGGAGCACATCGTGCACTCCGCGGACGTGGAACAGTTCTGGAGCCAGTTCGGTCCTGGCGCCACGGGCGTGGGCTGGGATTTGAGCTTCCTGGGACTGGGCCTGTACCTGGAGACGGGCAAGGACGTGGCCGCGGAGGCCGCCGCGTCGTGGGCGGCTTCCGACGAGGCGAAGACCTTCATGCGCGCGAGCGCCCGGTCCTGGGCGGACGCCCACGTGGCGGCCGGCGAGGCGCCGGACGTGGCCCGAGGGATGGCCGAGCGCACGGCCGCGTTCTATACAGGGGGCTGATGCACGCCTTCGACGTCCTCGGCGATCCGGTCCGCCGCCGCATCCTGGAGCTGCTCGCGGAAGGCGAGCACGCTTCGGGCGAGGTCGTGGACGTCATCCAGCGCGAGTTCGGCATCACGCAGTCCGCGGTCTCGCAGCACCTGAAGGTCCTGCGGGACAACGGCTTCGCCACGGTGCGGGTGGATGGCGCCCGGCGCCTGTACGCCGTGGACGCCGCGCCGCTGGCGGAGGTGGACGCCTGGCTGGACCGCTTCCGTGCGTTCTGGACGCCGAAGCTGGACGCCCTGGCTACAGAAGTCGCGCGGGGGAAGAAAAAGCGGGGTGAGTAGGAGGCAGGCGCCCCCACGGCCCACGCCGTGTCACTGGACGCGGCGAGCCACCCCCGGCAGCGTCTGGCTCCGGCTCCCTTCCCCCTGGAGCCCAAGGAGTCCAACGGATGAAGCTCAAGGCGCTCTGCATCGCCGTATCGCTGCTGGCCGTCCCTGGCGTGGCCGCCGCGCAAAGCCCCTTCGATTCCATCAAGAAGGCCGCGGGCGACGCCGGCAAGTCCACCGTGGAGAAGCGCGTCAACACGAAGCTCACGGACGAGGGCCGCAAGAACCAGTGCAGCTTCAAGACGGGCACCGCCGAGCTGGCCCCCGGCTGCGACGCGAAGCTCAAGAAGCTGACCAACGCCCTCGTGGACGCGAAGAAGCAGCTCGTCGCCGCTGGCGTCAAAAGCTACAAGTTCGAGGTCTCCGGCCACACCGACTCGACGGGTGACGCCGCGAAGAACAAGACGCTCAGCGAGCAGCGCGCGGAGGCCATCGTCAAGGAGCTCGTCGCGCGAGGCATCCCCCGCGGAGAGATCACCGCCGTGGGCTACGGCTCCGAGCGCATGCTGGTGAAGCCGGACAACACCGAGGCGAAGAAGGCGAAGAACCGCCGCTACGAACTCCAGGTCCGGCTGTAATCCCTCGCACGGATGAAAAGGGGGCGGCGCCCGCGGCGCCGCCCCGTCACTCAGGCCTTCGCCGCCTCCAGGATGCTGGTCCCGCTCTGCGTGGGGATGAGGCGATGGACCTTCCAGCCGGTCGCGGCGAGCAGGGCCTGGAACTCGTTGTAGGTGCGCTCGCGCCCGTTGGCGACCACCAGCATGTTGAGGTCCATCAGGTGGGTGATGTCAGGAGTCCGGTTGTCCGGAATCACCATCTCCACCACGAAGAGCCGGGCTCCTGACGGGGCGGCCTCATGGAGCCGGCGCAGGATGTTGGAGCAGGCGTCATCCTCCCAGTCGTGGAGGATGTGCTTGAGCAGGTAGGCGTCGGCGGCGGGCATGCCGGGCTCGAAGAAGTTCCCGGCCACGACGTCCACCCGCTTGGCGAGCCCCCGGGACTCCAGGAAGGGCTTCGCGCTTTCGGCGACCTGGGGCAGCTCGAAGAGGATGCCCCGGCAGGTGGGATGGGCGCGCAGCACCTGCGCCAGCAGGTCTCCGTGGCTGCCGCCAATGTCCACCACGCGGGCGAAGAGGGAGAAGTCGACGTGCCGGGCCACCTGGCTGGACACCATCTCGGACCAGTCCCCCATGGACCGGGCGAAGTGCTCCGCCTCGTCGGGATGCCGGGCGAAGTGCTCCCAGATGTCGACACCGAGCGCCGCCTGGATGGGCGAGCTCCCGGTGCGAATCGCCTCCGGGAGGTGTCCCCAGGGGAGCCAATGCGACGGGCTGCTCTGGATGATGGCCAGCTCCCTTAGTGAGCCCGGGACGTTCGCGCACAGGCCTTCGCCCATGGGGGTCAGGGCGAAGGTCCGCTCGGCGAAGGCCACGAAGAGGCCCGTGGCGAGCCCGGCGCGCATCAGCCGGAACAGGGCCTCCGGGTGGACGCCCAGCTCCGCCGCGAGCGAATCGCTGTCGCGGGCCCCTTCCGCGAGCAGGTCCGCGATTCCCAGGCGGGCCACGGTGCCAATGACCTGGGTGCGCCAGTAGCTGGTGATGGCCAGGTGGAGCTGCTGCGTGGGGGACGGACTGTCGCCAGGCGTGTTTTCCATGGCGCGAGTCTACCGCCGTGATCTCCGGAGTAGACTCTTTCCGTGGAAGTGGGATGCCACGAAAGGTCGTGCGGAATGGCGGCACAATACGATGACATCGCCGTGAAGCTGTCGGACTGGGATGTCCTGCCCGTGCGCTCGGAGTACCTCGAAGGCCACACCTTCTTCAAAGCGCTCGGCTCCGTGAAGGGACAGTCCGTCCTGGACGTGGCCTGTGGTGACGGACTCTACACGCGGCAGTTCCAGGCGCGGGGCGCGAACCGGGTGGCCGGTGTGGACATCTCCGAGGAGATGATCCGCGTCGCCCGGCAACATGAAGCGGCCCAGCCCCTGGGAATCGAGTACCACGTGTCGGACGTGGCCGACATGGCGCCGCTGGGTGTCTTTGATTGCGTGACGGCCGTCTATCTCCTGCACTATGCGCAATCGCCCGAACACCTGCTGCGGATGTGCCGGAACATCCACGCCCACCTGAAGCCCGGGGGCCGCTTCGTCACGTACACCTTCAACCCCGGGTTCAGCGCGAAGGGGCCCAACAGCACCCGGTATGGCATCACGATGTTGGACTTCCCGGAGTCGCCCCGGGAAGGGCAGGGCATCTCCGCGGAGCTGCACGCGAAGACGCCCTTCACCATCCACTTCTCCCACTGGAGCCGTGACACGTACGAGCGCGCGCTGCGCGAGGCGGGCTTCCACCACCTCACCTGGATGCGCCCGGAATGCTCCCCCGAGGGCATTGCCCGGTACGGCCAGGAGTTCTGGCAGGACTACCTGGACAACCCGCACGCGGTCGCGCTGCGCTGCGAGCGGTGAGCTCCCTCTGCGCACCCTCGGGCGGATGACCGAGTGGCGCTGGAAGCCATCGTCTTCGTGCTCCGAAGCGGCATCCCCTGGGAGATGCTGCCTCGGAAGCACGCTTCTCGCGACGCTCGCCGAGCACTGCCCTTGTCGGCATGTATGCCTGTCAGGGGGCTGAAGCACTCAGGTGCGGAGTCGACCTGCCGCACCGGAGCACGCGCTCCTCCTGACTTGGAGGGCCGTGAACACGCGCGGAGAAGTCACTTCGCTTTGATGAAGAACCGGCGCTCGGACCACCAGTCGAAGTGACCGCGGCTGCGTGAGAAGAAGATGCTGTCTTCAGCGGCCCTGGAATTTGGGCGGACGGCGCTCGGCGAAGGCGGAGAAGGCCTCCGTCAAATCCAGTGACTGGAGGAACGCCGAGTTCCACACCGCCACGTAACGCAGCCCGTCCGCGATGGACTTGTCCGCGCAGTACTCCATCACCTGCTTGGCTCCCTGGACCACGAGCGGCGGGTTGTCCGCGATGCGCCTCGCCGTCGCCCGCGCCTCCGTGAGCAGGGCCTCGGGGGAGGCGAAGACCTCGTTGACCAGGCCCATGCGCAGCGCGCGCGCCGCGTCCACGTCGCCGCCGGTGTAGGCCAGCTCCCGCGTGTTCCCCTCGCCGATGATGCGCGGCAGCCGCTGGAGCGCGCCCAGGTCCGCGACGATGCCGACCTTCACCTCGCGCAGGGAGAACTTCGCCTCCTGCGAGCAGTACCGGAAGTCACACGCGGCGATGAGGTCCATGCCCCCGCCAATGCACCAGCCATGCACCGCGGCGATGACGGGCTTCCTGCACCGGGCCATCCCCTCCGTGGCCTGCTGCATCTCCCCAATCAGCTTGAGCAGCCGGCTGCGCTCCAGCGCCAGGTTGCTCTCGCCGGTGAGCAGCGGCCCCAGGGACTCCATCATCCCCATCAGGTCCAGGCCGTAGGTGAAGTTCTGGCCTTCACCTCGCACCAGGAGCACGCGCACGTCGTCGTCGGCGTCCAGCGCGCGGAGCGCCTCCGGCATCTCCCGCCAGAAGTCGGGGCCCATGGCGTTGCCCTTGCCCGGGCCGGTGAGCACCAGCTCGGCGATGCCGTCGGCCTTCTCGATGCGCAATGACTTGTACGTGCCGTCCATCCGTTGCCTCCCAGGGAAGTGAGCGGATGGCACTTGAGCAGATGCCGCTCAGGCGGGCCAGAACCGGTGGCACTCCGCGCTCCATTCGGAGTGGCGGGTGCGGCCGGACGTCCAGGTCTTGTAGCGGTAGTCGTGGCGGCTGCGCTTCTGGAAGTAGAAGGACCAGCGCCCCGACTCCCGCACCCCGAACACGGTGCCGAACTGGATCAGCTCGTCCTGGTCCACCTTCCAGAACGACCGGAAGGCGTGCGTGCCCACGTGGTACCAGGAGGCGCCGCTCACGCCGCGTTCGTATTCGAGCTGGGCGGTGCCCGCAGTGCTCAGCATGCCGGGCATGTAGTCATGCATCGACGCGGAGGCCGACGACTGCTGGCTGCCGCCCATGACCTTCCGGGCGGCGTTGAAGCGGGCCTGCATCACCTGGACCTTCGCCTGGTACCTCGCCGCGTCGTTGGGCGCGTTCGCTCCCGCCGAGTTCGCGTTCAGGTGGTACACCGTCGGCGAGGCCGGATCTCCAGTGACGAAGATGGAGCACCCCTGGAGGGCGGCGGTGACGAAGTAGTTCGCGTGCGAGCCCAGCCGCACGCAGTGGGTGCTGTCGAAGCCCCAGTGCAGGTAGTAGATGTCGAAGGACTGCGCCACCACGGGGCCACCCACCTCCAGGGACAGCAGGTTGTGGTCCCCGTTGAAGATGATGCCGGTGCCCGGTTCGGTGATGGGGTTCGTGTTCTCCGACAGGTCGGCGGCCTCGTGCAGCGCCCCGCTGAGCACACAGCCCTGCGTGTCGTAGACCGTGGCCTCCAGTCCGTGCGGGTCCAGGTTGCGCTCGTGCATCAGGCGCTTCAACCCGACGAGCGACTTTTGCTGGGACGGCGGTGGCGCGACCCTGAGGGCCGGAAAGACGGCCTGCTTCGAGGCCTTCTTCACCAGGTCCTGCGGCTTGTAGAGGGGAACGAGCGCCAGGGGCCAATCTCCGGGTTGGGGGCCGCGGGAGCATAGCGCCCGCGGGGCGGGTTCAGGGCACGTCCATGGCTGTCGGGTCCACCTTCCAGCGCTGGAGCTGCTCCTTGGAGGGGAAGCCCGTCACGCGGTAGCGCTCCGGGTATACGCCCAGCTCGGGCATCAGCAGCGTTCCGGCGTCGCGCACCACCAGGTCCCAACGGACCGCGGCCACCGGGGGCGCGTCCGGACCCAGCGCCGCGTCCACGAAGAGGATGACGTCCGCTCGCGGGAGCAGCGACTCGCCCTCATTGGACCAGACGGTCTGACCGAAGAAGCGGCCCCGGTCGTCCTTGGCTGGAATCAGGCCGGCGACGAAGACCTCGCCGTGCTCCTGCTCCTGTTGCTTCCGCAGCCGCTCGGTCTGGTCCTGGTAGCCACGCACCCGGCTGGTGAACGCGAGCTTCTCCAGGATGCTCCGCGCCGGGCTCTTGGGGCCGGGGAGGAAGGGCCTCCAGCCGTCGGCGGTGAGGCGCAGCGCGCTCCCGTCCACGGGGCGCGGTGCCTGGACGCCCTCCAGCGCGGCCTCGGCCAGCGTGAGCAGGCCCGTGGCGTCGTCGGCGCCGGTGATGAGCACCGTGTCCCGGTTGGGGACGACCACCACCGGATCGCCCTTCACCTCGCAGCCACGCACCACTTCGTCCAGCAGCAGCCGTGAGGCTCCGTAGCTGTCGTTCGTGAAGATGGCGCAGACGCCCAGGGTCAGGTGCCGCAGCGGCGTGGCCTCCAGCCGCCGCAGGTTGATCATCGCGTCGGCGCGGGCCTGCTCGTAGGTGATGCCCCAGCGCGCCAGCTCCTCCGTGGGCACGTAGCGCATGGCGTCCGGGGTGTCCTGGACGAGCGCCTCCGCCAGCACCTCGCCCACGGGCCGCCAGGACACCGGGGCGGACTCACCGGCCTGCTGGGAGAACGCCTCGAAGGTGTCGCGGGCACGCACCACGAGCATCAGCAGGGGACGCGCCTGTTCGTAGGTGGCCGCGGCCTCCGGGAGCACGCCCGCTCGCCCCAACCGCGCGAGCACCTCGCCGCGCCGCTCGGGCGGGGTGTCCTGGTACTCGCGGTAGAAGTTCGCGAGGAAGAGGGACATCCCCAGACCGCCGTCCGGGGTGTAGCGCTGGATGAGGAACTGCTCCGGGTCGTACCTCAGCTCGCCCGTGGGGTCCGCGGCGCGGAGGGCCGCCAGGGCCTGCTGGGCGTATTCATCCCGGTCGCTCGCCTCCAGGGACAGCGGTTCATGGACCTTGGGTGTTCCGTTGGCGAGGACCAGCGCGGCGACGAGCACCAGGGCCGACACACCGAAGCCGGCCACCTTCCACTGCGTGTTGCGTGACATGGGCCCGGCAGCAGACACCTGCCGGGCCACCTCGCGCAACCACGCCTCGCCGGCCGCTTCCTTACGCCGCCCGTGCGCGGCGGCGGCGCAGCAGCAGGGCCAGCGGCAGGAAGCCCCAGACAGGCGCTCCCGCGGACGAGCATCCGCAGCCGGAGTCCTCGGGCTCCTCCGGGGAGCCCGTGCCCGCATCGACCGCCGTGCCCGCATCGACCGTCGTGCCCGCGTCCGGCCGCGTGCCGCCGTCGGTGCCTGCATCCACGCCGCCGTCCGTTCCCGCGTCGCCGCCACCATCCGTGTCGCCGCCCCCACCGTCGGTGCCAGCATCCACGCCGCTGTCCTGGCCCGCGTCACCGCTGCCGGCGTCCGGCGTGGGCTCGTCCGGTGTGATGCTCAGCACCCGCCCGTGCACGCGGTTCACGTACAGGCCGGGACCTGAGTCGAAGCGCTGGTAGACGATGACCGCCTTGTGGGGCGCGAGCAGGGACAGGGTCGCCGGGCTCGCGTTGTCCTGAGAGGGCCACACGTCCAGCGGCGCGGGCGTCAACACCGTCCCGTCCAGGGACACGCGCGCCAGCTTGAGACCCATGAATGCCTCCGAGCCCTGCTGCCAGAGGAGGGTGAAGCCGGAGCCGTCGAACATCGGCTGCGCGAAGCGCTTCAGCGAATAATCCGAGACGATGACCTTTCCGTCCGGGTCCTTCAGCGTGCCGTCGCTCGCCACGCGCGCGGCGCGGATCTCCGGCAAGCCTCCTCCCCTGCGGTAGTCCGACCAGGTGACCAGGAAGTCGCCATGCGCCGCGACGTCCGGCTCGTACTGGAAGGAGCCCGCGGCGGAGATGATCCGCGGGACCGCATCCACCAGTTGTCCGGTGGGGCTCACCCGGGCGGCGTGGATGTCGTAGTCGCCGTTGTAGTTCGCCCACACAGCCAGGAAGTGCGTGCCATTGAAGGCAACCTTCGGCTGGAGCTGCGTCTGGGTGTTGGAGGCAGGCCTGGGAAGCTGGATGAGGCTCGACACCAAGCCGTCCTCGCGAAGCATCACCCCGGTGATGCGGCTGCCCGTCGCCTCCCAGACAACGAAGAAGGTGTTCCCGGCGCTGGCGACGGAGGCGGGGCCGGAGAGGGTGGAGGTGGCGAGCGTGAGGGGCTGCGCGTCGATGAGCGCTCCGTCCGGCCGCACCCGCTGGGCCTTGATGTCATAGCCGGAGCTCCCCTGCTGGCCCCAGGCCACCAGGTACATGCCGTCGCCGGCGCCCACCGCCGGCCTGCCCACGTAGGTCGGGGAGGAGAAGACCCGTACGTCACCCGTGGGCTGGCCGTCGGCGTCCAGCGGCTGGATCCGGATGCTGGCGGTTCTCGCGGCCTCCTCGCCCACCTGGTCCCGCCACGCCATGAGCCCGGTGCCTCCCGCGGAGGCCACGCTCGGCGCGTCCTGGAAGTTGGCGCCCCAGGCGAGGAAGCGGCCCGCTCCATCCACCACGGTGCCGTCCGTCTCGAAGCGCGCGGACTTGAGGCCGTACACGCCGACGTACTCGGTCCACACCGCGCGCAGCCGCGCGCCGTCGAAGTAGAGGTCCTGCAACGTCTTCTGCCCCGAGTGGGTGAACAGGGGCACCCGCGTGGTGTCCTTCACCACGCCGTCCCTGCCGAAGCGCACCCCGTAGAAGTGCTCATCGTAGGAGCCGGTCGCGGCGCGCCAGACGACCCAGGTCTGCGTCCCGTCGAAGGCGATGGCCGGGCCCTGCTTGTAGTCGCTGCTTGCCGGCGTGATTCGCACCCCGGTGCCGTCCAGCGGTTCACCCGCGACGCTCACCCGTCCCCCGTAGAAGTCGCCGTAGCTGGAGTTCCGGCTGTCGCCCCACAGCACCTGGTAGTTCGTCCCGTCGAAGAGGGCCCGGGGATACGTCTGGTAGCTCGAAGCGAGGACGCTCACCGGGAGGCCCGCGGCGTCCATCACCTCGCCCGAGAGCGCGACCCGCGTCGCATAGATGTCCCACTCGAGGGTCTCGCCCACCTGGTGGCGGCCATCCTGCCAGACCACGAGATAGCCATCGGGACCGCCCGCGACGGTGGGGTTCGCCTGATTGCCCGTGCCAGAGACGAGCACCTGCGGGGTGGGGTCCAGCACGGTGCCGTCGTCGCGGATGCGGGCCCCGAGGAGGTCGTTGTCAGACGTCCTGCGAGTGCGGCGCTGCCACACCACCAGGCTCACCCCTCCGGAGGAGGCCACCGCCGGTTGCTCCTCCCACTCACCGCCGATGGCTGGGATGGGGGCGGAGATGCGGAAGCCATCGGGCGGGGTGGTGACGGTGCCGTCGGGGCTCACCCGCGCGCCGTAGATGGCGTAGTTGCGGTTGTCCCGGTAGTCCTGCCACACGACGAGGAACTGCTTGCCGTCCCACGTCACCGCGGGGGCTTCCTGCGCGTAGGACGCGGTGCACAGGGGGATGCCGGCCGGGTCCAGCACGTTGCCGTCCGCGTCGATGCGCGCGGCATAGATTTCCGGGCCGGTGCCATAGAAGGCGCTGCGCTCCCCGCGCCGCTCATCGCTCCAGACCAGCAGCGTGACGCCACCACCCGTCGCGGCGCGTGACGACCGGACGCTGGCCAGCAGCCGCCCGTACCGAGGCGACTCCAGCGAGAACTCGTTGGACAACTCCGTTGCCCCAACCACTGAAGCCCACAACCACATCACCACAACGGCTCGCATCGACACCTGCCTCATGAGGAGGCAGGCATCATCCCCAATTCGGACCCCATCGCGCCAGCTCAGGGCTCGTTGAAGATGAGCAGCCCCCGGGAGGTGTCCACGACGTACACCTGGCCGTCTCCGGGAACGCGGATGCCAATGGCGCCTTCGAGCAGGTCATCGCCCCGGTTCAGGTCGGACTCACGGAAGGTGTTGAACCAGGCGATTTCGCGCGGCTGGGGGGGAACGGAGACGTCCAGCACGCGCAGTCCTTCCTGGTAGTAAGCGATGTAGAGCCGCTTGCCCCTGAGGATCATGTTGTGGATGGAGGTCTGCGGGCGCAGCTTGTAGCGCCCCATGAGCTGGATGTTCGTGGGGTCCGTGACGTCCAGCACGCGCAGGTGGGCGCCCTGGTACTCGCCGCCCTCGAAAGCGACGGTCTTCCCCGCGAAGGTGCCCACCGCGCTCGCGTGGCTCGTCGCGTAACTGTTGTCACTCTCGAACGTGTAGTGGCCCAGCTCCTGTGGGCTCATCGGGTCCTTCACGTCGTAGACGACGTAGCCCGCGCTGAAGTGGTTGACGTAGAGCCTGTCCTGATAGGCGAAGGAGTCATGCGCCGAGGGAAACGCGGACGTCGTGTCGGCGGCGGTGAAGCGATTGAGCAGGACGGGCTGGAGTGGCGTGGAGATGTCGAAAATCAGCGTCTCGCCAGTGGGGGCGGGACCCGGTGACACGGCGTAGAGCCGGTGGCCCTCCACGAACAGCGTGTGGACGTCGATGGGGCCGCGGCCGGGCACGCTGCGCACGAAGGTCGGGTCCGCGGGGTCGGTGATGTCGAAGACGATGACGCCCGAGCTCTTGCTGGCGATGTAGAGCGCGTCGTCCTTGGCCCAGGCCGCGTTCCAGTACGAGTCTCCCGGGAGGGTGATCCGCTTCGTGATGACGGGATGGCTCGGGTCCCGGACGTCGACCACCGCGAGCCCTCCCGGGGCCTGGGTGCGCGGGTCGTCAATGGAGACGACGTAGGCGTGGCCCCGGTGGACATACACATCCACCGGGCGCACCGTCTGGACATGGGTCTCGGACAGGAGCCGCAGTCCTCCCGAGGATTCGGATTCGCCCCGCGCCCAGGTCATCCTCGCGGCTTCGAAGGTGCCCGAGGTGGTGACCTTGCCGTCGGTGCAGCGGGCGAAGCACCCCGTCACCAGCCCGGGCCCGGTGACGCCGCAGCCCGCGAAGAGCAGGTTCCGGACGGTGTCCCGGAAGGTGTACTGCGCGGAGAAGCGGAAGGCTCCCGGGAGCTGCTGCCTCGTGACCGGAGAACTCCGCAGCGTCGGGAGGTAGTTCAGGGTCGCGGTGCCGCCGTCCTCGGGGACCCGGATGCCGGCGAAGTCCGCGAGGCCCGAGGCGTGGCGCATGTCCACCTGGTAGATGCCATGGGGCTCCAGGGTGGCGAGCGAGGCGGTGTCACACTTCGACAGGTCGAAGAGGGACGGGTCGTCGCAGTCGGCGACGGTCCCCGGGGGCGGTGTGAACGCACACGGCGCGTACTCGCCCCGGTCGATCCAGTCCGTCGGGTCGACCAGGGGCGTATAGGTCCCGTCCCAGGGTTCCTCGGGAGGTGGGGGCCGCGGGGGCCCGGACGTGTCCGAGCACGAGGACGACAGCAGGGCACAACCGAGGATGACTGCACGCAGGGCAGGGGACTCGAGGGCCATGCCCGGGAGTGTATAGCGTTGCGCCGGGTGAGAGGGATTCGCTCCCGGCCTTCGTGGTCCGAGCGTTCAGTGGGCAATCCTGCGTCAATCCGTCATCAGCACCCAGTGCCGCACCAGATCGTTGAGACACCAGATGGGTCGTAATCAGGCCTTCACCGTCTCGATGATGCTGGCCCCGCTCCGGGTGGGGATGATGCGCTCCACCTTCCAGGCGGTCGCGGCGAACAACGCCTGGAACTCGTCCCGGGTGCGCTCGCGTCCGTCTGTGAGCACCAGCATGTTGAGGTCCATCAGGTGCGTGGGGTCTGGGTTGCGGTTGTCCGGAATCACCATCTCCAGCACGAAGAGCCGTGCCCCGGCGGGCGCCGCCTCATGGATCCGGCGCAGGAGGGTGAGGGAGGCGTCATCCTCCCAGTCATGGAGGATGTGTTTGAGCAGATAGGCATCGGCCGCGGGGATGCCGGGCTCGAAGAAGCTCCCGGCCACCACGTCCACCCGGCTGGCCAGCCCCCGGGACTCCAGCATCGCCTTCGCGCCCTCGGCGACCTGGGGCAGGTCGAAGAGGATGCCCCGGCAGGAGGGATGGGCGCGCAGCACCTGCGAGAGCAGGTCGCCGTGGCTGCCTCCAATGTCCGCCACGCGGGCGAAGGGGGCGAAGTCGATGTGGTGCGTCAGTTCGCTGCCCACCAGGCCGGACAGGTTGCCCATGGCCCGGGCGAAGTGCTCCGCCTCGTCAGGGTTCCGGGCGAAGTGCTCCCAGATGTCGGAGCCCAGCGCGGCCTGCACGGGAGCCCTTCCGGTGCGAACCGCCTCGGAGAGGTGTCCCCAGGGCAACCAGTGGGACTTGTCGCTCTGCATGATGGCCACCGCCCGCAGCGAGCCCGGGACGTCCGAGCGCAGCCCTTCGCCCATCGGTGTCAGGGCAAAGGTCCGCTCGGAGGGGGACGCGAAGAGGCCAGCGGTGATGCCGCCGCGCATCAGCCGGAACAAGGCGCCCGGGTGGACGCCCAGCTCCGCCGCCAGCGAATCACTGTCGCGGGGGCCGCCCACGAGCAGGTCCGCGATCCCCAGACGGGCCACCGTGCCGACGACCTGGGTGATCCAATGGCCATTGATTGCCGCGAACAGCTGCTGCGTGGGAGACGGAGTCTCGCTGGGCATGATTTTCATGCCGCGAGCCTACTCGTTTGGTTTCACCGTTCCTGCCTGGATCGCCCTGCACACGAAACTGCTGGGTACGGACTGTCTCACTCACCTTGGCAGAGAGGGCATCCGCCGCGGCACCTCAGCGCAGCAGCCGCGCGGAGATGGGCAGGTGGTCGGAGGGCTCCTGCTCCGAGGGCAGGGGCGTCCGCTCGTCCAGCGCTGGCAAGGGGTCTGGCCGGGCTCGCAGCGCGGCGGAGTGGAAGAGGAAGTCGATGGTCTTGGGGATGCCGTTCGCGTTGCAGGTCGGCTGATGCCGCCCCGCGTAGGCGTCCCGCAGTCCGGCCGCTTCGAACGCCTGGACCAGCGGCTCTCCGGGTTGGGCGTTGAAGTCGCCGCACACGATCCACAGGGCCTCCGGATCCTCGCGGACCAGCTCGTCAATCAGCTCGGTGGCCTGCTGCATGCCCTGGTGCTGCTCCACCGGCCGGTCGGGCCGGTCCCAGCGCAGGTGTGTGCAGGCCACGCGAAGCCGCGCTCCGCCGACGTCGAAGTCCACGACCAGCGCCACATGCCCGGAGATGCGTCCGTCCTCCAGCCGGTCCCTGAAGGAGTGGGCACGGTGGCCCGGACTCCGCTCCAGGCGGTGCAACACCGCGCAGCCATCGGGGCGGCCTTGCCCCTTCTGGGCCATCACCCCCGTGTAGCCGTGCGGCTTCAGGCCCTCCTGGAGCGCGGCGAAGCTGTCGGGCTCCACCTCCTGGAGGCAGAGGATGTCCGCGTCCAGGCCCACGATTCGTTGAACCAACGGTGCGTGTCGGCTTCGCGGCCGGAGCAGGTCCGCGGGCGTGTGCGGGAACCACTCGGGCTTGACGTAGGCATCCGCCAGGATGTTGTAGGAGGCGATTCGCAGGTCCACCGTCATGCCGTCCATGCTGCCACGAGCGGCGGACGCTCGCGCTCGGACGTGAATCTTGCGAGGCTCCGTGAGCCCCCTAGGCTTCGCCGACCATGTCCACCCTGTCCCCGCTGCTGGAGCAGTTCAAGGTCCACCTCGAAGGTGAGAAGGGCGCGTCGCCGCACACGGTGCGCAACTACCTCATCGACCTGAAGGACTATGAGCGCTACCTGGTGGAGCGGATGAAGTTGTCGCTGCTCGCGGGCACGCACGCGGCCATCCGTGGCTACCTGGGCACGCTCGCGGTGGACCACGCGCCCACGAGCCGCGCGCGGCGGCTGGCGAGCATCAAGTCGTTCTACAAGTACCTGGTGCGGCAGAAGCTGCTGTCCGCCAGTCCGGCCAAGCTGGTGAAGAGCCCCAAGCTGCCGAAGTCGCTGCCCAAGGTGCTGCCGGTGGAGGAGGTGTTCGCCATCCTCGACATGCCGGACGTGGACACGGTGCTGGGGCTTCGCGACAAGGCCATCCTGGAGATGCTCTACGGCGGCGGCCTGCGCATCAGCGAGCTGTGCGGCCTGGACCTCTTGGGCGTGGACCGGAGCAGCCGCATCGTCCGGGTGATGGGCAAGGGCAGCAAGGAGCGGCTGGTGCCGCTCAACGTGAAGGCCATCCGCGCGCTGGAGGCGTACCTCGCGAGGCGCGGCGAGCTGCTGGCCGAGGTGCGAGAGGGGCAGGACCCGGACGCACTCTTCCTCAACTTCAAGGGCGGCCGGCTGACGGCCCGCAGCATCGCCCGGCACCTGGACGCGTACGTGCTGAAGCTGGCCCTGGCGCGCAAGGTGAGCCCGCACGCGATGCGCCACTCGTTCGCCACGCACCTGTTGGGCGGCGGCGCGGACATCCGCAGCATCCAGGAGCTGCTGGGTCACGCGAGCCTCTCCACCACCCAGAAGTACACCCACGTGACCTTCGAACAGTTGCAGGAAGTCTATGACTCCGCCCACCCGCGGGCGTGAGCGGTTGGGTTCGGTAGCAAACGGCCGCTGAACCCATCCGAACAACGGGAGTCCGGCGAACGCGACGCCGGCCTACGGTTCCGGCATGACCGACGAACTGAAGTGCCCCGTCGCGCACGGCCCCAGCCGTGCGCGCACGAACGCGCAGTGGTGGCCGGACCAGCTCAACCTCGCGATGCTGCACCAGCATTCCTCGCTGTCGGATCCGATGGTCGAGGACTTCAACTACGCGGCGGAATTCCAGACGCTCGACCTCAACGCGGTGGTGAAGGACCTGCACGCGTTGATGACCGACTCGCAGGACTGGTGGCCGGCGGATTACGGCCACTACGGACCGTTCTTCATCCGCATGGCGTGGCACGCGGCGGGCACCTACCGCATCTTCGACGGCCGTGGCGGTGCGCGCTCGGGTGACCAGCGCTTCGCGCCCCTCAACAGCTGGCCGGACAACGGCAACCTCGACAAGGCGCGCCGCCTGCTGTGGCCCATCAAGCAGAAGTACGGCCGCAAGCTGTCGTGGGCGGACCTGATGATCCTCACGGGCAACGTGGCGCTGGACTCCATGGGCCTCAAGACGTTTGGCTTTGGCGGCGGCCGGGAGGACATCTGGGAGCCGCATTCCATTGACTGGGGTCCGGAGTCCACCTGGCTGGGCGACGAGCGCTACAGCGGCGAGCGTGAGCTCGCGCACCCGCTGGCGGCCGTGCAGATGGGCCTCATCTACGTCAATCCGGAGGGCCCGAACGGCAAGCCGGATCCGGTGGGCTCCGCGCGTGACATCCGGGACACGTTCGCGCGCATGGCGATGAACGACGAGGAGACCGTCGCGCTCGTCGCCGGGGGGCACACCTTCGGCAAGTGCCACGGCGCGGGCCCGGTGCACCACGTTGGCGCGGAGCCGGAGGGCGCGAACGTCGAGGAGCTCGGGTTGGGCTGGAAGAGCACCTACGAGAGCGGCATCGGCGAGCACGCCACCACCAGCGGCCTGGAGGGCGCGTGGACGCCCACGCCGACGAAGTGGGACATGACCTACTTCGAGACGCTGTTCGGCTACGAGTGGGAGCTGACCCAGAGCCCGGCCGGCGCGCAGCAGTGGAAGCCCGTGGGCAACAGCGGTGCCGGCACCGTGCCGGACGCGCACGTGCCCGGCAAGCGCCACGCGCCGATGATGACCACCGCCGACCTGGCGCTGCGCTTCGACCCCGTCTACGAGCGCATCTCCCGCGACTACATGGCCCACCCGGCGAAGTTCGCCGACGCCTTCGCGCGCGCCTGGTTCAAGCTGACCCATCGCGACATGGGACCCAGGTCGCGCTACCTGGGCCCGCTGGTGCCGAAGGAGGAACTGCTCTGGCAGGACCCGATTCCGGCCGTCGACCATCCGCTGATCGACGCCGCGGACATCGACGCGCTCAAGGCCGAGCTGCTCGGCTCCGGCCTTTCCATCCAACAGCTGGTCAAGACGGCCTGGGCTTCGGCGACGACGTTCCGGGGAAGCGACATGCGCGGCGGTGCGAACGGCGCGCGCATCCGCCTGGAGCCGCAGAAGGACTGGGAGGCCAACGAGCCCGCCGAGCTCGCGAAGGTGCTCGCCAGGCTCGAAGCCCTCCAGCGGAAGTTCAACGGCGCGCAGCGCGGCGGCAAGCGCGTGTCACTGGCGGACCTGATTGTTCTGGGCGGCACCGCGGCCGTCGAGGCCGCCGCGCGCGACGCCGGCCACAAGGTGACCGTGTCCTTCACGCCGGGCCGCATGGACGCCTCGCAGGAGCAGACGGACGTCGAATCGTTCCTGGTGCTCGAGCCGGCGGCGGACGGCTTCCGCAACTACGTCCGGGCGGGGGCCGAAGCGACGACCGCCGCCGCGCTCATCGATCGCGCGAGTCTGCTCACGCTCACCGCGCCGGAGATGACGGCATTGGTGGGCGGCCTGCGCGCGCTGGACGCCAACCACGGCCACACGCAGCACGGCGTGTTCACGAAGCGTCCGGGCAAGCTGACGCCGGACTTCTTCGTGAACCTGCTCGACATGCGCACCGCGTGGAAGCGCACGGAGAAGGCGCCGAACCTGTTCGAAGGCCGCGACCGCGCCACGGGTGAGCTGCGCTGGACGGCGACCATCGCCGACCTCGTCTTCGGCTCGAGTTCGCAGCTGCGCGCGCTGGCGGAGGTCTACGCGGCCCACGACGGCGAAGCGCACTTCGTGCAGGACTTCATCGCCGCGTGGACCAAGGTGATGAACCTGGACCGCTTCGACCTGCCAGGGAAGAAGACAATCTGAGCGGTAGGTGATGCCTTGAAGAGATTCAGGGCCCGGAACCTTTTGATTCCGGGCCCTGGCTCTGAGGAATCAGTTTGAGGCCGCCGGGCGCGTGGCGAGCTTGTCCTTCAGAAGGGTGACAATCTCCTGGAAGGAGGCCGGATGGTGCTGGAGAAGCCACTCGGTGAGCGCCACGGAGTGCTGCACCTTATTGTATTCGAGCTTCGCCTCGGACAGCTCGGAAAACAGGTCCGACAGCAGCTTGGGTGCATCGACGTCGGCCATGAAGTCCCGGGTCTTGGCTCTGATGTAATACTTGTCGTCTTGCGAGTGCGCGTCGAGCCATGCCTGGACTCGGGCTGGATCGATAGGCTGGTCCGCGAAGGCGGGGGACGTGTTCATGACCGCCGCCAGCGCATTCGCATACAGGAGGTAGTTCTCGTAGGTGCGCCGCCCGAGGAATGCGACCTTGTTCTGGCTCTGGCGAATGAGGTTTATGCGGGAACTCTCGGGCCTGAGCTCGCGGTCAAAGATGAAGGCCACGGCAGGGGGCAGAAGCACCTGGCCTTCGGTCAATCGTTCGTAGATGCGGAATGCCGAGCGTGCATCCTGGGCGTCGAAGTCTCCGGTATGGAGGACTCCATTGATTTTGAGGCCAGGAGTCGGGCCCAACAGCTTTTCCATGATGATGGGAAAGCAGATCTCCTCGGTCTTGCCCTCGACCCACAGGACGCAGTCCGCGCCGAAGACATCGGAGAGCTTGCTGCCGACTTCGAGGAGCAGCATGCGTAGCTGGTTGGCTTCCTTGGCGTCGATTTGTTCGACAGTCGTGACGCTGGCCTGCTTCCGCAAGACATGGATCGTGGACGCCGCACTGGCCGCGATGAGCTCGGACGAGTGAGTGGACACGATGTACTGGTGCTGGGGGTGTTCTCGGAGGATTTCGACGAGTGCACGGACGGCACCCGGGTGCAGGAAGCTGTTCGGCTCATCAATGACGATGGTCCTGGGGGAGTCCGCAGTCACCAGGACATAGAGCATTGCGAGCACTTGTCCGATGCCAGTGCCACACTCGGAGAGAGGGACCGCAAGGTCTTCCCGCTCCTGTTCGGGAGGCTCGTTCCAGACCAGGATTTCAACGAACTTTCCATCCTGTACTGGCCGCACGGTCACATGTTCGACTTGAGGGAGTACTCGTCGGACGAGCTGGTTGTAGCGTTGGAATCTGGAGGGATTGCCCTGTAGGACCCCAAGGACTTCGGGCAAGTTGCTTGCGTCGGAAGCAAGCTGGCGTTTTGCACCCACAGGCGCCCTGCCGATATTCAGTCTCTCCGCCTTGAAAACATAGAGCCGAGACACGTAGCTCTGCCCCAAGACATTTCCGAGATACAGGCTACTGTCGTTGTCAATCCGAACTTGATGTCCACTGATAGGTTCGTCGTCAATCAGAGTCCATCCGAATGTGGAGTGGTCCGAAGGATATAGTCCAAGAGCGCGGTCACCTATAGTCGTTAGGGAGCCGCCCGGTTTGCGCTGAAATGTAATCTCAATCTGGGCTTGAGCATCGAGGAGTTCGGCAATGCCTCTTGCGCTCAGATCGCATAGGTGGGGGTGGGGGGTCGGCATGTAGAATGTGTTCGCCGGGTTTGCCATGAATGATTGTATTTCATTGTGGCTCACGGTAATTGTGAATTTGGCGATGGATTTTTTTGAGATCTGGTGAGTGGGGGTGGGAACTGTTTTCGAGCTTCGATGTGGCTTGTCCCCAAACTGGAGCGCCAGTCCTTCGATAAGTGCTGTCTTTCCCGCGTTGTTCTTGCCGATGATGATGTTGAAGCCATGGCCGAAGACAATAGGGGGATGTTCTAGAAAGCTCTTGTAGTTTTGCAGCTGGAAGCTGGTGAGCAGCATGTCGTAAGCCCGTCGTGGTCTGTGCATCCATAGAGCCCGCTCGGAGCGAACGGGGGGAGGTACATCAGTAACGCACGAAGGCGCCCGATGCGAGGTACTCACTCCAGTGGTGAATCGAAATTTTTCCCATCTGGACAGTCCTAGGCACGACCGACACCGGCCTCATGGGCGTCATCCATGTCGCAGGGAGGTTGGGGCGCCGCTGTCCAGCCAATCGGAGGTCGAGCGCGAAATGCGCCTGAAGAACGAATGAGGGTCCCGCTCAGCATCGCACGGGTTCTGGTGACGCTGCCGCTCCTCGGCTGTCTGGAGAAGGCGCCGAAGGAAGTCGTGCGTCACCAAGCGCCGGCTCAGGTGAAGGACGCTCATCCGATGGCGCCGAAGGACGACACCTGTGCCTCAACGCGGACCTCCCTCGCGCTCGCGGAGCAGGCTCGAGAGGCGCTGGGGCAGGACATGTTGGGCGCGGAGATCGCTCCCGTGCTGCCGACGCAGTGGCCCCCGAAGGGGGGCGGACTCGAATACTTCGTCTACCGGAGCGAGCCGCTTCCGACCGGGATCGTGAAATCCGAGATTCGTGGCCCCACCGAGCGGATTCATTTCGCCACGCCCGGTGCGAAACCTCTTGTGGAGTCCCTCGGAAATGCGGCGGTGCTCGGGGTCGAAGAGACGGCCATGCGCGAGTCGTTGAATCCCCCCCAGAACCACGTCGAGCGAGCGGAGCAGGCCCTGCTGGACGTGGTCGCCGGTTGCCGTTCCCTCGATGAGGCCCGGAGCGACCTGGAAGGCTACCTCGAATGGGTGGAGCAGAATCCACTTCAGGGCCGGGACCTGGAGCGGCGCGGTGACACGCTGTTCTCGTGGCTGCGGCGGCGCTGAACACTGGAGCACAAGGCAGGGGCGTGACGTCGGCGTGTCCGTCGGATTCCGGGTGACGTAGAGTGCCCGCGCGATGGACACCCCCTTCGACGGGGACTCCGCGAACCCCCCGCGGCCCCCGGATGGGTGGGCACGCCTGAAGGACTGAAACATGAGCGACACCGCCCCGACCGCGGGCCTGGACCGGAGTGCCTCCCCTCGCGCGTCGTCGGTTGCACGCGGGGTGACCGCGTTGCTCGGCCTGGGCGTGATCCTGCTGGTGCTGCGCGGTAGCTCCCTGCCGGCGCCGGTGCCCGCCTCCGCGCCCGGGGAGCGGTTCTCCGCCGAACGAGCCCGGGAGCACCTGCGCTTCATTGGCGCCGAACCCCACGCCCTCGGAACGCCCAGGCACGCGGAGGTGCGCGACTACCTGCAAGCGCGCCTGCGTGACGTGGGCGCGGAGGTCCAGGTCCAACGCGAGCCCGTCTTCGCGCCCGCACAGGGCATCCCCCGGCCCGCCGCGAACGTGGAGAACGTCGTGGGCCGGCTTCGCGCGAAGGACGGCGCGAAGGGCACGACCGTGATGCTGGTGGCCCACTACGACTCCGTGCCCACGGGGCCGGGCGCGTCCGACAACGGCGCCGCCGTCGCGTCCATCCTGGAGGTGGCGCGCGCGCTCCAGCAGGGGCCGGCGCTCGCGGGGGACGTGCTGTTCCTGTTCACGGACGCGGAGGAGCAGCACCTGCTGGGCAGCACGGCCTTCGTGGCCTCCCACCCCTGGGCCCGCGAGTCCGGCGTGGTCCTCAACGTGGACGCGCGCGGCAACGCGGGGCCGCTCCTGATGTTCGAGGTCTCCCCCGGCGGCGGCTGGCTCGTGCGCAGGCTCGCCGAGGAGGCCCCGGACGTCGGGGCCGGTTCGCTCTTCACGGCCGTGTATCAGCGGATGAAGAACGCCACGGACTTCACGGCGCTGCGGCAGGGCGGCTGGCAGGGGCTGAACTTCGCCAACGTGGAGGGCACGCAGGCCTACCACTCGCGCAAGGAGACCGTGGACGCCGTCTCCGACGGGCTCCTCCAGCAGCAGGGCGACACGCTGCTCGCGCTCACCCGGCGCATCTCCCGCGAGGCGTCCGTGCCGGAGGGCGAGGAGCTCATCTACTTCAACGCAGGCCCGCTGCGCGTCCACTACCCCCGGTCCTGGGCCGCCCCGCTGGCGGCCCTCTGGGGCGGCCTGTTCGTGTTCGCCATCTTCCGGGCGCGCCAGCGCAAGCAGCTGCGCCTGTGGGCCGTGCTGCGGGAGTCGGTGGTGCTGCTGGTCGTGGGCTTCCTGGCCAGCAGCCTCGCGCGGCTCGCGTGGCCGCTGCTGAAGGCCCTCCAGCCCGGCTTCCGTGCCCTCAGCCGCTCGGAGACGCAGGACAACGCGCGCTTCATCCTCGCGGTGGTGCTGTGGGTGATGGCGGCGATGGGCGTCGGGCTGTACCTCCGCCGGCGCGCGCCGGTGATGGAGCTGGCGGCGGGCGGCTGCGTGCCCTGGGCGGTCATCTGCATCGCGGTGAGCATCGTGTTGCCGGGCGCGAGCGCGCTGTTCCTCTGGCCCTTCGCGGGCATGGTCCTGCTGCTCCTGTGGCTGGGAGGCCGGGGGACGGAGCCGCTCCCCCGATGGCACGTGCCGATGTGGGGACTGGCGGCGCTGCCGCTCCTGCTGTTGCTGCCCTCCGTGCTGGCCACCTTCTTCACGGTGCTGCCGCTGGAGCGGGCCGCGGTGCCCTCCGACCTGCTGATGCTCGGCATCTGCCTGCTCGCGCCCGGCTGGCTGTGGTTGGCGGGCCGGGGGCTGCCGTGGGCGTCGGGCGGGGCCGCGCTGCTCGGCCTGGGCCTGCTGGTGTCGCTCGCCGTCGGTCAGCGCTTCGACGCGCGAAACCCGCGCCCCACGGGCCTGCTGTACCTGGTGGACGCGGACGCGAGGACGGCGCGCTGGGTGTCGTCGGATCCCGTGCTCAACGACTGGACGCGCGCGTACCTGGGCGGCGACCCGAAGCGGGAGGCCGTGGACGCGCTGCCGGAGGTGAAGGGGCCGTTCTGGAACTCGCCGGCACCGGCGCCCGGGGAGGACATGCGGGGGCCCGCGGTCGAGACGCGGCTGGAGGCAGGGGCGGGCGGGCACCGGAAGGTGTCGCTCCACATCACCCCGTCCCGTCCGGACGTGGCCTTCGTGGACGTGCAGGTGCTGCCAGGGGACGCGGTGGTGTCGGCACGGCTCGCGGGCCAGCAGGCCCCGGGCGACACGCTGCGGACCCGCAACGCGGCCCAGGGCGTGCTGTTTCGCTACTGGGTGCCGTCCTCCGGGGGCTTCGACCTGGAGCTGGAGCTGACGGCCGGCGGCAGCCCCACCGTGAGGGTGGGCGAGCACACCTACGCGGTGCCTGCGTCGGTGACGCAGGGGCTTCCTGCTCGCCCGGAGGACAGCATGCCCGTGCCCTTCGGTGAGGGCCTGGACGAGGGCACGCGAGTGACGCGGACGCTGCGGCTGGATGCCGCGGCGACGCAGGTCTCTCCCGGCCCCACGCCCTGACGGCCCTGGAACAATCCTGCTCCCTCAGCTCAAGGCACCGTCACCGTCACCGCGTTGCTGCGGCGGCTGTTGCCCGCGCGGTCGGAGGCAATGGCAACAATCGTGTGCGTGCCCGACTTGCCCGTGGTGTCCCACGTCCGGGTGAACGGGTTGCCGGCCCCGATGAAGTAGGTCGCCACGCCGTCGATCTCGAAGATGACCTGGAGCAGCGCCTGGCTGTCGCTCGCGTTGGCGCTCAGCGTGACATTGCCGCTGACCACCGCCCCGTTGGCGGGCGACGTGAGGACGGACGTGGGCAGCTGATTGTCGACGATGAGGCTGCGGGTGCTCATCTGGACGTTGCCCGCGTTGTCCGTGGCGCGGAGCGCCAGCGAGTAGGAGCGGTTGCCCAGCACCCGCGTGTCCCAGGTGAAGTTGTAGGTGAAGCCGGAGTGGCCGGGCGCCGTGGCCTTGACGACCCCTTCCTGCATGAACTCCGTCTGCGCCACACCCGAGAGGCTCTGGTCCGTCACCGACCAGCCCACGGTGACGATGCCGCGCACGTAGTACTGGCTCGTGGGGTTGTACTGGGGAACCCCCAGATTCACCACCGGCGCGAAGTTGTCCACCAGCACCGTCACGGCGCTGGACGTCGTCGAGTTACCGGCCGCGTCGAAGGCCTGTGCCGTCAGCGTGTGGTTGCCGGAGGTCGCGCCCGTGGTGTTCCAGTTCACGCTGAAGGGCGCGGCGATGGAGGAGCCGATGAGGGTCGCGCCGTCGTAGAAGTCCACCTGCGTGACGCCCTCGTCATCGGAGGCGTTCGCCGTGACCACGTACGTGCCACGCAGGAAGCTGGCCGGGGCCGGTGAGCTGATCTCCACGGTGGGCGGCGTGGTGTCATCCAGCAGCAGGGCGCGCGCCTGGGTGCGCGGGTCCGGCGAAGCTGCGGCGGCCCGCCCCTGGCCCGGCGAGGCCGTGATGCGCTCGGTGAGCGCCTGGAGCTCCACCTTGAACGCCTCGGAGCCCGGCGTCCGCGAGGCCAGGTCCTGCCAGCGCTGCGTCCACTCCCGGGCCTCCGCCGGAGTCCGCGCCGCCAGGGCGTAGCTCAGCGTGACGGTGAGGCCCAGCGGATGGCCGCTCGCGTCCACGCCGCCGAAGACGAAGCGGCCCTCGCCGGCGCTGCCGCGCGCGACGTCGAGCGCTGCCGGCTGATGGACGATGGACTCCAGCCGCAGCGGCGCCTTCGCCAGGTCCAGCGAACCGTCCGCCAGCGTCGGCCACGTCTCGAGCAGCCGCGCGACGAGCGACTGCGTGGGGGCGTCCTGCCCCGCCCACCGCGGCAGGTTGTCGCGTACGAAGGCGGAGGGCGCCACCGGGCCGCTCATCGTGGTCACCAGCCGGTGGAAGCTCCACGCCGTGCTCGCCGGGTCGTTCAGCACCGCCGCGTCCTGGATGACGACCTGGGACGGGGGGTTCTCCTGCGGAGCGGGGAGCTCGCCACAACCCGCGGAAAGCCATGCACCTGCACCGACCAGCGCGATGGCGACGCGACGGAACCTTCTCGAAAGCATGCTCATTTGGGGGTGTTCCTTTCGGAGCGCGGCGCCTGCGAAGAGGCGGCACCGGCAAGGACGCAATATCAGACTCCGCCAGGCTTCAGGGAGAGCTAGCGTTTAAGCGTTCCCGGGTATTCAAGGACTCCCCACGGCGCCCGTGGCAAAGGCGAGCAAGGTCTTCCCCGCCTTCTTCAAGAGGTCAATCATAGACACCTCTCGGAATGGGGTGACTCCGCCGCGGACGGCCACGGCACGCTATCCCACCGCCAGTCCCCGGGGCACCGTGGGCTCGAGCGCGGCGTGGAGGCGGAGCGCGGCGTCTCCCACCTCCTTCCTCCAGGCCATCCGCCAGGGGCGCCGCAAGGGCCCGGACGCGAGCCGCTTCACGACGAGGTCCCCCTTGCCCAGGTGCGGAGGAGTTGCACTCAGTCGGGATACAGGCGTTCCCATTCTTCCCGCCATTCCCGCGCCAGCACGGACCGCTGGCGGCCGTAGCGGGCCTCGGTCGCCGAGGCTGCGGTGATGCGGTCGACGCGGAAATGGCGGAAGGCCTGGCGCAAGCAGCACCAGGCGGCGACGATCTGTTTTCCCTCGTGAAACGCGAGTTGCACCGGCCAAATGTCGCGCTGGCTCGGCTGGCCCTTCCCGTCGGTATACACGATGAGGAGCGCCTTCTCTTCGCGAATGGCCCCGCGCACGAGGCCGAGCACCGGGACGGGCGCAGACCCACCGCGCGTCAGGATGGGCCAGAGCCCGGTGTCCTTCATTCGGTCGCGCAGATCGTCGGGCGAGGCGGTGGCGATCTTGCCCAGCACATTGCGCGCCGCCCCGGCAAGGCCGGCATCCGGCTGGGCCTCGACCCAGCGGGAGCCGAGCACCAGCGCCTCAAGTTCCTCGGCCGTGAACATCAGCGGCGGCAGGAAGAAGCCCGGCTTCAGCATATAGCCCACGCCCGCTTCGCCAACGATGGGCGCGCCAAGACCGATGAGCGTCCGCATGTCGCGATAGAGCGTGCGCACGGAAACACCCTGTTCCTCGGCCAGAGCCGCTGCGGTGACGGGGCGGCGGTGCCGGCGAAGTACGTCCATGACTGCGAAGAGGCGTTCGGTCTTGTCCATGCGCGCGCGGCTCACCTTATGGTGTCATAGAAAGCCCGGATATCGGCCGCGTAGTGCTCCGGAGCCTCGAGTGCCGCGAAGTGACCGGCCTGCCGCGCCTCGGTCCAGTGGACAAGGTTCTGCAAGTGCCGTTCGCCCCAGGCGCGTGGCGCGGGATTGTCGACGTCGGCGGGTACCAGCACGCCATGCTTCACGTCGTGGCGGGGCATCGGCAGCAGCAGTTCCTGATCGGCGAAGGCCTCTTTGTACAGCCGAACCGATGACCCAATCGTCTGGGTGAACCAGTAGACCGAGAGCAGGGTGCAGAGGTCGTCGAGCGAATAGACCGACTCGAGGCGGCCGTCCTGCAGCCGGCTCACGCTGTGAAACTTCTCGATGATCCACGATGCCAGGCCGGCAGGTGAGTCGTTGAGGCCGACGGCGAGCGTCTGCGGCTTGGTTGCGTGAAGCATGATGTAGGCGCCCTCCGTAAAGGACCACAGATCGACGCGCCGGAAGTAGTCCACTTCTTCGGGCGTCGGCGCCTCCGGCCGCGGGTATCCCGAAAAGACGTTGAGGTAGTGCGCACCCATGAGACGGCCGGGATGGTTGCGGACCAGGCTGAAGCAGACCCCGGAGCCCAAGTCCGAGCACGAAACGAGGAACTTCTCGTAGCCCAGCCGGGTCATCAGCTCGGCCCAGAGATGACCCATGCGACTCATGTTCATGCCCTTCTTCGTCGGCCGGCCCGAGAAGCCGAAGCCCTGCAGCGAGGGAATGATGACGTCAAACGACACCCCGTTTCGCTCGGCGGTGAGCAGCGGAATGAGCGGCAGGAACTCGACGAGGTTCGATGGCCAGCCATTGGCAAGGACGATGGGAATGCGGGTTTCGCCCTGACCCGGCGCTTGAACGAAATGAACCCGCTCGCCATCGATCTCCTCGATGAATTGCGGAATCGCGTTGAGGCGCTGCTCGGCGGTGCGCCAGTCGAACCGCTCCGCCCAGTGGGTGACCAATTGCCTGAGCAGCTCGGCATCGGTGCCATCGTCCCAGCCGACGCCTTCGACCGTTGCGGGGAAGCGAGTTGCCTTCAGCCGCGACCGAAGGTCGGCGAGCTCGGAATCGGAAATGGCAATGGTGAAGGGGCTCATCGTGCGTCTCCTTGGTTTGTGCATCCCAAGGTTGTGCCCGAGGTGTGCTGACAGGGCGTGTCAGCAGTGTTCGGTCACGCGCTCGCCCAACCAGGCATGAGAGTCCCCAGGGTGACGCTCAAGGATCTCGCCGACCCCGCGCGCGCCTCGCTCACTCGCAGCGACGTAATGCCGAGTGTGGCTTGGAAGTATTCATGACGCTGGGTCGTCGCGGCTCGCAGTCCTACGGCACGATTTTCCAGCCGACTCGCCGGTTGACGACGTCACGAAGGGCGCGCTCGTCCTCGGGCGTAGGCTTCCACTTGTACCGCTGGGCCTGGAACCGGGAGGTGGCATCCACAACCGTCTGCGGCTCCGTGGGCGCCTCGTTGCGTAGAGCCTCGGTCCTTTCAACAACAGCCTCGTAGACCCGCGCGTGCTGCACCAGCCTACCTGCGTTCGCAGGAAGGGCGCCAAGGCCTATGCCCTGGAGAGGGGGACCGCCCGGCTCGCCTACCTGGAGAAGCACCTCACCGGACGCGAGTTCCTGCTGGAGCGCTTCAGCGTCGCGGACGCGTACCTGGTGACGGTGCTCGGCTGGAGCGTGGCGACGCCCATCGATTTGAAGCAGTGGCCCGCGCTCAGCGCCTACTTCGCGCGCCTGCAGAAGCGGCCTGGCGTCGCGAAGGCCTTCGCGGAGGAGCGGGCGCTCTACATGGCCCAGCTCGAGAAGCGCAAGACGAGCCCGTGACGGCGGACAGCAACTCCCTCCACCTCCTCCTGAAGCGATGGAGGAGGGGAGGGAGCCTTCAGCCTTCGGAGTGGGTGTCCGTCAGGCCAGCGGCTGGGTGCCGCCGCCGACGCCGTTCTTCAGCTCCTTGCGCACCGCCTCGGCGACGCGCTCGCGGACCATGCTCGCCATGCGCTCGCGGAGGTCCTCGCCCACGCGCTCGCGGATGGCGGACACGAGGTTCTCCGTGTCGACCGGGCCGGGGCCCTGCGCGGCGTAGCCGCCGATGTGCTGCTCCCCGTACCCGCCCCGCATCGTGTGGCCCATGGCGCCCATCGACTCGCGGAGGGCGTCACCCAGCCGGTCGCGCAGCGCCTCCTGCAGGTGCTCGCGCAGGTTGCTGGACAGCCGCTCGTGGAGCGCGTCGACCAGGCGCCCGCGGAGCGCCTCGGCGATGCGCTCGGGGTCCATCATCCCCACGCCCTGGGGCTGGAAGCCCATCACGCCCTGGGTGCGCTCGGTCATCCGGGCGCGCAGCTCGTCGCCCAGGCGCTCGCGCAGGGCGTCGCGCACGCGCTCACGCAGGCCGGTCTGGACGCGCTCGCGGATGCTGTCCGCGACGCGGTCGCGCAGGGTGTCCGCGAGCCGCTCCGGGTCGATCTGCCCCATCTGCATCCGGCGCTCGGACAGCGCGGAGCGCAGCATGTCCGTCAGCCGCTCCTTCAGCGCCTCGCGGATGCGCTCGCGCACGACGGTGTTGATGCGCTCGGACACGTTGTCGGCGAGCCGGGTGCGGAGGGTGTCCGCGATGCGCTCGGGGTCCATCCCGAAGCCCTCCATGCCCATCCTCCGCTCCATCATCGCGGAGCGCAGCGCCTCGCCCAGCCGCTCGCGCATGGCGTCGCGAACGCGCTCGCGCACCACGTTGCCCAGCCGGTCGCGCAGGACGTCCTCCAGCCTGATGCGCACGCGCTCGGCGATGCGCTGCGGGTCGAAGTTCCCGTGCCCCTGCTGCATGCTCATCCAGTTCTCCGCCAGGGCGGAGCGCAGCGCCTCGCCCAGCCGCTCGCGGAGCACCTCGCGGGCGCGCTCGTGCACGCCGCTCACGATGCGCTCATGGATGACGTCGGTGAGGCGGTGGTGGATGGCCTCCGCGATCTGCTCCGTGTCGAACGGCATCCCGACCCCTTCCCCCTGCGGCATGTTGACCATGCGCTCACGCACCGCACCGCGAATCGCGTCGCTGACGCGCTCGCGGATCTCCGCGCCGATCCGCTCCTCCAGACCGGACACGACGCGCTCGTGCACGGCGTCGACGATCCGAGCCTTCAGGGCTTCGGCGAACATCTGCTGCCCCTGCATGGAGAACTGTTCCTGGTTCATTCAGCTGCCTCGTGGGTACCGCGGGTAGTACGGCGAGCGCGGAAGGTTCCGGCCCGCCGCGCGAGGCGAATGGATAGGTCCGGTGGACCGGCGCGAATACAGGGCCCGGGTCTTGCGCGAGAGTTGGCGCGGACATTCCAGGCCGTGCTCGCGGGAGGGGCAGGCGTGCGCATCAGCCAATGGTGAACTGTATGCCCCCCCGAGCATGCAGGCATGGGCCTCATCCCCGTGGAAGTCTTGGGGGTTGCGCGGCGTTCGTTGCCGGAATGAGTCAGTCCTTGCGGTGTGAAAAAGCACGCCCGGCCGTCTGGCTGGGGGCGCTCCTGATACTCGGGCTCCTGACCGGGTGCCCCATCATGGCGAGCTATTCCGATGCGGAGGGGCCTCGCTACAGCGGGGACTACCGGCCCGTGCAGCCCACCGCCGTGGAGCCCCCCTCCTCGGTCACCGTGGTGACGTACAACCTCGCGTTCGCCGAGCAGGTCACCGAGGCGGTCGCGTCCCTGTCCAGCCCGCCGCTCTCCAACGCGGACGTCATCGCGATGCAGGAGATGGACGCTCCTTCCGTGGAGCGAATCGCCCGGGAGCTGGGGATGTCCTACGTCTACTACCCCGCCTCCGTGGCCAAGGACGGGGATGACTTCGGGAACGCGGTGCTGAGCCGGTGGCCCATCACCGCGGACCAGAAGATCAACCTCCCCCACGACGACCCGTATCACCAGCAACACCGCATCGGGGTGGCCGCGACGGTGGACATCCAGGGGACCCCGTTCCAGGTGGTCTCCGTGCACGGCGCGACCCCCATCGTCGGGCTGGGCGCGCGGCTGGATCAGGCGGAGACCGTCATCCAGGCGATTGAAGGCGCGGCGCCGTCGCAGGTCATCGCCGGTGACTTCAACACCTCCGACCCGGGGAGCCTGACGCAGACCGTGAAGCTCTTCTCGCGGTGGGGCTTCCAGTGGGCCTCCGAAGGGGTGGGGGACACCGTGGACTCCGTCATCGGCGGCCTGCCGCTGGACTCCGTCTTCGCCCGGGGGCTCACTCCGGTGGAGCGCGGCGTGGACAAGCGCCCCTCCGGGAGCGACCACCAGCCGGTCTGGGTGCGCTTCGCATGGCCGCGATGACGCCGAGGCCTCTCATGCGAGCCCTGTGGATGGGGGCGCTGCTCCTGGGTGCTCCCGGCTGTCTGAGCGGCGCGCGGAACCTGGGCGCGGCGACGACCCCGGTGGGGACGACCGAGGTGGGCGTCTCCGTGAACGCGATTGCCTTCGAGCGCGGCCGGGAGCGGGCCTATCTGCCCAACCCCGAACTCACCTTCCGCAAGGGGGCCGGCGAGAACTGGGACTGGGGCGGCCGCCTCACCTTGCTGGGCCTGGAGCTCGGGACCCGGCATCGGCTGATGGAGCGCTCACCCTGGACCGTGTCGGTCGCCCCGAGCGCGGGTGTCTGGTACGTGCCCGTCACCAACAACTCCACGGAGCCCGTCAACTTCCGCCTGGGAGCCCAGACGCTGGTCGACTATCGGCTCAATGGACGGTGGACGCTGACCGGGGGCGCCTCGCTGATGGGGGCCTTCGCGGGACCGCTCACCGTCTTCCAGGGCCGGCTCGCCGGCTCGCACCTGATGGTCGCGCCGGGCGGTTCGCTGGGCGTGGCGTACCGGCTCAATCCCTCGCTCGAGCTGCGGGCGGAGGGCGGCATCGAGCTCCCGTTCGACGTGAGGGACGGCCGCCGTCAGCCGACCGGTTACGCCGGACTGACGCTCCGCTGGGGACGCACCTCCCGGCGCTGACGTGGAGGCCGCGCGGCCTCGGCCCTCTTCGGCTGGGAGGTCGCGCGCAAGGTGACAGCGGTCCATGGCCCCGGGGCGAGTGGCTGGAGGGAGCGGAGGCACCAGCTTGCGCCCACTCTTTGCGCACCCGTTGGAGGGGGCCCCATGTCCTTGCCGCGCCGCTGGCCGGATCCATTCGCCATCTGTCTTTGTCTCGGGCTGGGCTGGGTGTTGCTGGCGGGGGCCAGGGCTCCGGAGCCCGCCTCGCGGGCCCTGCCGGGGGGCTTCACGTCCGAGCTCGTGGTGGGCGGCCTGCACTACCCCACGACGTTCGCGCACCTGCCGGATGGGCGCATCCTCGTCGCGGAGAAGGCGGGAGTGGTCCGGCTGGTCAAGGACGGCGTCCTGTTGCCCACGCCCTTCCTCGACCTCAGCGCGAGGGTGAACAGCCACCATGACCGGGGCCTGCTGGGGCTCGCGGTGGACCCCGCCTTCGAGCAGAACGGCTACGTCTACCTGCTCTACACCTACGACGACGACGCCACGGACGACGACGGGCCCAAGACGTCGCGCCTGGCGCGCTACACGGCGGTAGGGGACACGGCCTCGCCCGCCAGCGAGTCGGTGCTGCTGGGCACCGTGGTGGCCGGCTCCTGCAAGGACCATCCTCCCGGCTCCGACTGCCTCCCCTCGGACAGCGCCTCGCACTCCGTGGGCAACGTCCGGTTCGCGCCGGATGGCACCCTCTTCGTGTCGCTGGGGGACGGGGCCCGCTTCGACGCGGTGGATGACGACGCGCTGCGGGCGCAGGACCTGGACTCGCTGGCGGGCAAGGTGCTGCGCGTGACGCGCTCTGGCGAAGGCGTGCCGTCCAATCCGTTCTGGACTGGGAATGGCCAGGCCAACCGCTCGAAGGTGTGGGCGCTGGGGCTGCGCAATCCGTACCGCTTCAACCTGCGGCCGGGCACCGCCACGCCCTACGTGGGCGACGTCGGCTGGAACGAGCACGAGGAGATCAACGTCGCGACCCCGGGCGCGAACTTCGGCTGGCCCTGCTACGAGGGCCCGGGGCGCCAGCGCGGCTATGAGCCCAAGGCCGTGTGCCAGGCGCTGTATGCCCGGGGGCCGGGCGCGGTGCGGCCGCCGCTGTACTCCTGGACGCATGCCGAGGGCCAGACGGCCACGGGCGGCGCCTTCATCCAGGACCCGGCCTTCCCGGAGCAGTGGCGGGGCGCCTACTTCTTCGCGGACTACCCCCAGCAATGGATCCGCGCGCTGCGGGTGGATGCCAATGATCAGCTCGTGCCGGACAGCGTCGCGCTCTTCTCCACGGAGGCGGGCGGCGTCGTCGACCTGAGCAGCGGACCGGGCTCCCAGCTCTACGTCGTGGACATCCTCGCGGGAGAGCTGCGCCGCATCCGCTACCCGGCCACCAACACGCCGCCGGTCGCGGTGGCCTCGGCGACGCCGCGCGAAGGCGGGCCGCCCCTGCGGGTGTTCTTCTCCAGCGCCGGCTCCCGCGACATGGACGGCGACGCGCTCCAGTACGTGTGGGACTTCGGTGACGGCAACTCCGTGTCGGGCGTGGCGAACCCGGAGCACCTGTACGAGGTGGCCGGCCTCTACGTGGCCCGGCTGACCGTCAGCGACGGGCATGGCGGCAGCCACACGGCCTCCGTGCGCATCTCCGTGGGGAACCTGTCGCCGGTGGTGTCCATCCACTCGCCGTCGGAGGCGTTCCGCTTCAAGGTGGGAGACGTGGTGACGTTCGCGGGCTCGGCGAGCGACGCGGAGGATGGCGCCATCCCCGCCGGCCGGATGGCGTGGACGCTCACCCTGGTGCACTGCACGCCGGGCGCGTGCCATTCCCATCCCTACGCCGAGGGCCAGGGCCCCAGCGGCTCCTTCACCGTCCCGGACCATGGCGACGACATCCGCTTCGCGCTGACGCTGACCGCGACGGACTCCGCGGGGCTGACGGGCAGCCGGATGGTGACGCTGCTGCCCCAGAAGGTGCAGGTGACGCTGGAGACGTCACCTCCCGGGCTGGAGTTGGTGTTCGACGGGACTGCCAGCCCCTCACCGCTGGTGCGCTCCGTGGTCGCGGGCTCCTCGCACGCGCTCTTCGCGCCGTCACCCCAGGGGCCCTACGGCTTCGTCAGCTGGTCCGACGGCGGGCCCGCGGAGCACACCCTCCAGGTGGGCACGGAGGACGTGGGCGCCACGGCCTTCTTCGAACCCGTCGCGCCCGCGGAGTGCCCGGCGGGGCAGTACCGCGCGGAGTACTTCACCAACCGGGAGCTGGCGGGCGTCCCGGTGGTGGTGCGCTGCGAGGCGGCACCGCTCATGAACAACTGGGGGGCGGGCAACCCCGTGGAGGGCGTGGGCGCGGAGGACTTCTCCGTGCGCTGGACGGGGCGGTTCTACTTCGCGACGAGCCTGTACTTCTTCCTGGCCCAGGCGGATGACGGCATCCGGGTCTTCGTGGATGGCAGCCGCATCATCAACGGCTGGAAGGACCAATCCTCCACCAGCTACATGCAGGCCCGCTGGATGCGCGCCGGTGAGCACTCCGTCGTCGTCGAGTACTACGAGCACGGCGGTGACGCAGTGGCCGGGCTCAGGTGGTTCCGGTAGGCCGGCGAAAGCGCTCGTGATTGCGCCTCCGCCGGAATAGAGGAGGCGCATGCCCGAGAAGAACGACGTCATCCGGACCGCCACCTGCGCCTGTGGCCAGGTGGAGCTCGAGGGGCGGGGCCCGCCCATCATCCACGTCGAGTGCTTCTGCGACGACTGCCAGGAGGGGGGCCGCCGGATCGAGGCCCTTCCCAACGCGCCGTCGCCTCGCGGCCCCCTGGGCGGCACGGACTTCCTCCTCTACCGGAAGGATCGCCTCCGGGTCTCCCGGGGGGAGTCGCTCCTGTCGGGCTTCAAGCTCAAGGACGCTTCAGAGACGAGGCGGCTCGTCGCCACGTGCTGCAACTCGGGGATGTTCATGGACATGGGCTCGGGGCCGCATTGGTACTCGGTCTACCGGAACCGGTTCCCCGGCGAGGTGCCTCCGTTGGAGCTGCGCACCTGCACCCGGTACAGGCCCGCGGGCGTGGAGCTCCCCAACGATGTTCCGAACCACTCGAGCTTCCTGTCGGTCAGGTTCATGACGAAGCTCTTCCTCGCGTGGATCCCCATGCTGCTGAAGCGCTGAGCAGCTTGAGGAAGCCCGGGGCCTCCTCGTCAGCGCTCCAGCGGGACGCGCTGGCGGCCCAGGCGGGCGAGGAGCGCCTCATAGCCGGCGTAGGACAGCGGCAGGAGCAGGGCGAAGAAGAGGGTGAGCGAGGGCAGGGCGGGATGGGCCAGGGGATCCCTCACGTGTGAGGCCATGGCGCGCAAGAGGCGGCCCGGCTCCGAGAGCACGTCCCAGCTGTTCCAGCGCTCCACGCGGCCCAGGTAGATGCCATAGCCACACAGGCCGGACGTGATGGCGACGAAGGCCCACGCCGCCGTGCGGCCCCAGCGCTCCTCCAGCCACCGCTTCCAGATGTCCAGGGACAGCAGGCCCAGCAGCCACCCGGTGGCGGCGAACAGGGCCAGGAGCGCGGCGTCGAACCAGAGCGGAACCACGGGCCGCTGCTTCAGGTGGATGAAGTCGGTGACTAGATAGGGCGCGTTGGGGAACAGCGCGAGCCAGCCGAGCGCCAGCGGGGCCAGCAGCCACGGACGGCCCAGGCCTCGCACCATGAGCCCGCGTGCGACGAGGGCCAGGGTGTACGGCGCCCAGGCCAGGAACAGGTTCCATGACAGGAAGGCGAAGCTGGCGCGCTCGCTCCAGTCGAGCCGCAGGGCCAGCAGGTCCACCGCGAGGATGCTGCACAGGAGCGCGGGCAGCAGTCCGTGGCGGCTCGGGATGGAGGCGAAGGGGGAGTGCGGTCGGGACATGGTGGCGTGTGGCGACACAGCCGCGCACCGTGGCGCAGTTGCCACGGTGCAACGGCTCCGGGAAGGGCGTGGAGACCCGGAGCGCCGTCAATGGAGCCCTCGGGCCTGCCCTTGAGCAATGCGCGGGCCAAGGGCCCCCGGTGCTCAACAGTCGAGGTCGTACGTCTTGACGTCATCGTTCGGCGCGACGACCTTGACGGTGTTGGTGCCGTCGAACGTCGCGGTGAACGTCCCCTCGCTCGTGTTCACCTGCACCATCCCCGCCGTGGGGCACTGGTGGTCGCAGCGCTGGTAGCCGGACACGGTCGTCGTCGAGCTGAGGTTGCCCTTCGTGGCCTGTGACGTGCTGTCCACGGTGATGCACCCGCTGCCCGCCGTCCAGGTGACCGTGCTCTGGGACGTTCGCGAATCGAAGCGATTCGGCGAGAAGCTGTTGGAGGTGACGTTCACCTTGCGCTGGTCGCCGTCAGGTGGGGCGCCGGCGATCTGCAGGGAGAGGTTGTACGGCTCTCCGTTGATGGTGAGCTCACTGGAGGTGGCCGTGGCGGCGAGCTGCCCCTGGTTGTCGGAGAGCACCACCTCCACGTTGCCGGAGATCTGCGTGAGCGAGACCTCCGCCGTGCAGTCGTTGAAGGTGTAGTTCACCGTCGCGCCCGTCGCGGTCGCGGTGGCGCAGCCGGAGGGCGTGAAGGCGGTGGAGGCATTCGCCGCGAGCTGGGCCGCCGCCGTGGCGGGGTCGACGGTGGCCATGGCCTGCACGTTGCCGATGGCGTAGTACCAATAGCCGTAGACAGGGTCGACCCAGGCATAGCTCCAGGCCGCGTCATACGCCCCGTAGTACGGATCGTAATAGACGCCGTCGTAGTAGTACGGATCGTAGGTGCTGGTGCAGCCCATGCCCGCGCCCAACGACAGGAACAACAACGCCGCTTTCATCCGTTTCATCCGCCGCCCCCTTGCGTGCGTTCTTCTGACCGGGGCCAAGGTGGGACCCGGTGGTGGGCGGGTGTACTGACCCGCGGACCGGCACGACTGCGAGGTACCGGTCCGCTGGCTCACCTGATGGGGCCTGGCCCCGTGTACTCTCGCAGTGAAATGGAGAGCACCGTGGCCAATCCCAATCCCATCCTCCGCGTCCTGACCCTCGCGAATCAGACCCTCTTCGTGACCGGCTTCGAGGGGTTCGCCTCGGGGGAGTGCCTCATCCCCGCGGGGACCCGGATCCTCCCCGGCGAGAAGACGTATGCGGATGTCGCGCGGCTGGAGCTGACCCCGGCGGAGCCGCGCCAGACCCTGGTCTATCTGGGGCTGACGCGCGCGAGCCGGGACTTCACCTGTTACATGCGCACGGACGGCAAGAGTCCCCAGCTCCTCTTCGGGCTCTACCAGGGAGCCGGCACCGCACCCTCGCCCCTGGATGATGCATACGGTTACGCCAAACCGTTCACCGACGGGCTGCGGGAAGACATCTGGCAATACCAGTTGAGCAAGCTGCCGCCGTTCCCGGCGGCCCATGCCCGGCTCCAGCCGCTCGTGGAGGGCGCTGCGTTCGCGGGTGATGTCTTCCAGCTCAAGTACCAGCTCCCCAAGCTGGTGATGGGCGCCATCGTCCGGGGCTCCGATGGCTCCTTCGCGAGCGCGGTCCTGGGCTGGGCTGGTAGGGATTGCCTGGAGCCGGATGCACGGACGCTCGTGCCGCTCGGCTCCATCACCAAGGCCTTCACGGGACACCTGCTCGCCAGGATGGTCGCGAAGGGGGAGGCCCGCTTCACGACCCAGGTCGCCCAGAATCCGGCCATCCGCCTCATCGACCTCGTCACGCACACGAGCGGCCTGCCCCGTGAAGTCTCACCGAACATCGGGCTCGAAGCGCCGGCGCCGGAGGAGCTGCCGTCCGTGCTGTTTCCGCCGGGAACGGGGGCGCTCTATTCGAACGTCGGCTTCAACGCCCTGTCCCGGGCGCTGGTCGCACAGTGCAACCCGTCCCGGGCCGCGTCCTTCTACGAGCTGTTGAAGCAGGAGGTGCTGGCTCCGCTCCAGCTCGAACACACCTCGTACAACGCGCCGCCGTGGAAGCTCGGGTGCACCGACGACCGCACCCAGAACCTGTTCGGCGGCTACCAGCCTGACGGCAAGCCGTGGCCCATGGCGGACGGCAACGGCCAGCCGACCCACGACTCCACGCCTCGGGGCGCCAGCGGCCTGTACTCGACGCCGGGGGACCTGCTCCGGTGGCTCCAGTGGCACCTGGAGGCCGGTGGAACCGACACGGAGGCGCGGTTGTTGAACCACGCAACCTACGTACAGCGTGACGGGCTGCACCCCGTCCTCGGCCTCGACGAGTCCGGCCACATGGATGCGATGGGGCTGGGCTGGGTCGTGATGATGCCTGGCGGCGACCGGCCGTTCATCCTCCAGAAGGCCGGGGCCACGAGCGGCGTGTTCAACTACCTGGCGTTCTCACCTGTTCGCGGGGTCGGGTTCTTCATGAGCGTCGACCGGTTCGACGTCGGCGCGGCGACGGAGATGCCGGGGATGATCAACGACCTCATCGCCAGCGCCGCGCCGCGCTGAGCGTGGCGCTCGGGAGGGACGGCGGTGCTCAGGGGCTCCAGCGAGCCCGGCGCACCAGCCAGGAGCTGCCGCCGCGCCCATCCCGCACCACGGCCCAGAACGTCACCTCCTGGGACAGCGCGCCCTCCGCCGGCTCCCACTCCACGCGGTGGCGCCCCTGCTGGCCTCCGAAGTCCGCGCCGCCCGTCTCCGACAGGTTGAACTCTCCGAGCGTGGTGTACCAGGCGATCTCCCACGCCTCCTTGAGGTTCACGGCCTGCAGGCGCAGGCCCGGGACCACGTAGGCCTCCTCCCGGTCCGACACGTCCTCGGACGTCATCACGAAGGGCCCGGGGCCGCTCAGCTCCAGGGGCTCACCCTCCGGCCAGGGCACGTCGTCCACCCGCAGGCCCGGAAGCACGGGCTGCACGTTGGCCGTCATGCCCTCCACCACGGGGCACCAGAAGACCATCAGCTTCTGCGCGTAGACCTCTTCATCGCCCGCCGACACCCTCAGGACGAGCGGCATGCGGATGCCTCCCAGCCCCTTGTAGGCGTCCTCCGCCAGCACGCGCTCCAGGAGGAGCTTGTCCTGTGACACCCGGGCCGCGCCGGGACGGATGGGGAGCGTCAGCTCGCCCGCGGTCGTGGTGCCCTCCGCGAGCAGGGCGCGGTCCGCCTCGTTCGCGCAGGTGCGGTCGTCCTGCGCCGCGCAGGCCCACAGCTGGTACTGGATGGGGCGTCCCTCGCCGGCGGGATCCACCAGCAGCGCGCGGTACGTCACCTCCGCCGCCAGCTCGTCGAAGGCCTCCGGCGTCTGTTCGCAGGTGGAGGCGATGAGCTCCGGCTGCTCCGTGGACACGCCGAGCACGCGCAGGTCGTGCACGCTCGACGGCTTGTCCTCGGGTTCGACGCAGGCGAGCGCCGTCAGCGCCAGCAGCAGCAGACTTCCGGTGTTGAGCAGGGCTCTCATGTCAGAAGCTTCCTTTCACGCCCACCACGGGGAGGATGGGGATGCCGGGCACCTCGTACTCCCGGCGCTGCCGGTAGTCGTTGAAGGTGAACTCGACGTTCTCCGCGTTGTAGAGGTTCTGCACGTCGATGTAGGCCCCCAGCGTCCAGCTCTGGAATTGCCAGCTCTTGTCCAGCCGCACGTCGAGCTGATGGAACCCTCCCATGCGCGCCGAGGCATAGGGACCGTACATGCCGGTGAAGCGGTTTCTGTCCACCTGGTACTGGTCGAACGTGTGGTTGAGCGGCGTCGTGGGGCGGCCGGTGGTGTAGCGGAAGCGCCCGCCCAGCTCCCAGCCGTTGCCCAGCACGTAGGTGCTCACCAGCGTGAGGATGTGCGTCTGGTCGAAGGGGCTGAGGCCATACGCCGTATCGTCGCCGGTGGGACCGAAGCCCCCACTGCCTTCGGGGATGGGGCCCGCGCGCCCGTCCAGCGACTTGCTGAAGGTATAGGACAACCAGCCGGACCACTTGTCCGTCGCGGACGCGCGCTGCTTCTTCACCATCACCTCCACGCCCAGGGCGCGGCCGATGCCGTCGTTGGAGTACGGCACCTGGAACACGCTTCCGCCCGGGAGGGAGATGAGCTGCCCGGGCGACACGATGTTGCTGAAGCGGCGGTTGAAGAAGCCCGTCACGTCGACGTTGAACACGTCGGTCAGCCGGTGCTCCACGCCGAGGCTGCTCTGGAACGCGCGCTGGTAGGCGAGGTCCGGATTGCCGTACGGCAGGGGAATGAAGCGGAACGTCTCACCCGGCTGGCTGTAGAGGCCGAGCGAGCCCTTGAGCTGGGTGCGCTCGGTGGCATTGAAGGCCACCCACAGGCGGGGATCCAACGCCACGTTCCGGGCGTCGCCCGCGCGCTGGTAGTTGGCGCGCACGCCGGGGGTGAAGATGAACTTCCCCACCTTCAGGTCCGCCTCCACGAAGAGCGCGCCGTCGAAGGAGCCCAGGCCGATGTGCTCCACCAGCAGCTCGCCTACGGACCCGGCGCCGGGGAAGGCCACGTACTCGAAGTTCTCCGGGGCGGGGAACTCCACGTCGAAGGACTGGTGCTCGTAAACGAGGTCCAGGCCGGTGCGCACGGTGAGGTTGGAGGACAGCTCCAGGCCCAGCACCTCGCGCGCGCCCACCGTGTAGCCCACGCCGTCCTGCTTCGCGGCGCCGAAGCTGAAGCTGGTGCCGTCGTAGCCCACGTACGGCGTGAAGACGGACGTGAGCGCGCCCTTGCGGTACGTCCAGTCGCCCTTGATGCGGTGGAAGAGGGTGTGCGTGTCCACCGTCAGGTCGCGCTCGGTCTCCGGGCCTCCGGTCACCAGGCGCAGCTGGTCGTCACTGCCGAAGGCCATGACGTAGCCGGTGCTGCGCGCGCCGCCCGCCAGGGCCTGGGCCTCCTCCTCCGAGCGGGCTCCCCGCTTCGCGCCGAAGTCCACGCGCAGCTGGTAGTCCCAGTATTTGGGGACCACGGACAGGGTGCTGCCCTCGCTCTTGGGGAGGACGGCGGGGAGGATTGTATCGATGTACGAGCGCCGCGCGGCGGCGGCCACGCTGATGCCGTCCGTCACGGGCGCTTCCAGGAAGAAGCCCGCGTCCAGCAGGTCCACCTTCACCGAGCCGTGGAACGTGTCGGCGGCGCCCTTGCGCGTGCCGACCTCCACGATGCCGCCCACCGCGCGGCCGTACTGGCTGCCGTAGCCGCCCGGGAAGAAGTCGAGCTGATCGATGAACTCGGCGTTCACCACCGAGGGCCCGCCGAGCAGGTGGAAGAGGAGGGGGATGCCGACCCCGTCCATCATCGTCGCCGTCTGTCCGGGGTTGGAGCCGCGCACCAGCAGCTGGCCGGAGATGAAGGGCGCACGCGCCACGCCCGGCAGGGTCTGGATGACGCGGATGGGGTCGCCGAAGGTGCCCGGCGTCCGCTGCGCCTCCTGGCGCGTGATGGTCCGGCGCACGACCTCCTTCTTCGGCCGGTCGGAGCGCACGACGGTCTCCAGCGCGCCGCCAGTGGGGGCGAGGAAGAAGTTCACCTCCGTCGTCTCGTCCTCCTGGAGCTGCTCCTTCGTCTGGTAGAGCTGGTAGCCGGACGCCACCACGCGCACCGCGCACTCGCCTGGGGGCACCTCCAGGCTGAAGCGGCCGTCCTCGTCGGAGAGGGCCTCGGGCGCCTCCGGGTCGTCACCGCAGCGCACGGTGGCGCCGGCCACGCGCGAGCGGCTGCCGCGCGAAATCAGCTGGCCCTTGAGCGTGGCCTTCCGCGCCACCGGGGCCTGCTCCGGTCCGGGGGCCTCCTCCGGAGGGGCGTTGAGGGTGAAGTGGTAGATGTATTCCACCTGCACGGGCGCGGGCACACCGTCCACCTCCGCGGGCGAGAAGCGGAACTGGCGCACCGCCGCCATGGCCGCCTCGTCGAAGCCATGGCCCGCGGGCTCCGTGGGCAGCACGTCCGACACGGAGCCGTCCGCGGCGATGGTGATGATGAGGCGCACGGAGGCGGTGAGCCCTTCCGCGAGCGCTTCGGGAGGATAGGGTGCCTCCACCTGCTGCAGCAGCTCCGGAGGCCGGGTGATGACGGGCTGGGCCTGCGCGGGCGGGGCCGCTTCCGCGGGCGGCGCGCCATCCTGCGGTGCCTGTGCCAGCGCCGGGGGCGTCAGCAGGAGCGAGGCCGCGGCGAGCGCGCTTCGGGCGTTCAGGTTCAGGGACATGGGGCGCGGAGCATACGGGATGAGGCCCCGGGTTCCGCATGCCTGAAGCAATCAGGGAGGGAGAGCCGAAGCGGAACCGCAGCTGGACCGTCTTCCCCGCGAACCGCGAGCCGAAATCCAACTTCGTGCCCAGGCCCATCCGTTGACAGACGCTGCTCTGCGCGACGAACGCCTGACTCCCCCCACGGACATCAGAGCATGGGGGAGAAAGGCTTCTTGAGGGTCAGCGTGAGGCCTATCTCCCGGCCATACGGGAGGCGGCCTGACAGGTCCCGCCCGTCCTGGAAGGGGAGGCTGAAGCGGACGCCCACGGAGCCGTAGACGAAGCCGAGGAAGGGCGCCAGGTGGAGCGACGTCGTGGGCCGGTGGGCCGCCGTCCCCGTCTCGTGGGCCACGCCGGTCTCCAGCCCGAAGATCAGGAAGGTGCCCTGGACTCCACCACACAGCCGCGCGTGGTCGCCGTCCATCCACTGCCCCTGCCCGAAGACGCCCACGGCGCCCGACTTGAAGGTGCGCGTGCGGTTGTTGTGCATCGCCACGTTGAGCGTGGACTCCAGGCCCACGCCCCAGGCGGTGTCCTGCTGGCGGCGGCTCACGCTCAGCAGGGGGCCCACCGTGAACCAGGGTTGCGGCGAGCCGTCGTCAGTCGACGCGGCTGGGACCACCAGGGCGAGCAGGGCAAGGGCGTTCATCGCGCCAGGATACGCGGGAGGTGCCCCGTCGCCCGGGTTCCCTCCAGACACTGTCCATGCGGGGGGGGCGAAGTGGTGTTTCTTCCCTTCGCCCAATCCCTGGCGCGGCAGGGCCTGGCGGTACGGCTACCGGCGGATGAGGATCACATCCTCATCCTGTTCCAGCTGGTACGTTCCGTCAGGCTGCTGGCAGCGCTCGGCATGTGCACGGATTCGCGCATCGAGCCTCCCCGCTTCGTCCGGGTTCAGGGCCGCCAGCTGCGCGGCCGTGTAACACCCCTCCAGCACGAGGAAGCGGCAGAGCGTGTACATCTCCTCGAAGGTCTGCGCGGCGAACCCGCTCATCGTCGCGATGGTCTCGTGGGGCAGGTGCTTCCGCTGCACTTCGGCGACGACCTCCTCGCTGAAGTGCAGGGTGTCGGAGAACTCCCGGCACATCGCATGGGTCGGCCCCCGGGCCGCGGCCATCACAATCAGACAGCTCCCGCCGGGCCGCGCGAAGCCGAGCAGTCTGTCAATGAAGCCGCCCCATTCCGAGACAGGGACGTGATACAGCACGTGTGAGCAGACGACCAGGTCATATCT
The DNA here is from genome assembly GCF_003611685.1 of Corallococcus sp. CA049B. Classification (NCBI taxonomy): domain Bacteria; kingdom Pseudomonadati; phylum Myxococcota; class Myxococcia; order Myxococcales; family Myxococcaceae; genus Corallococcus; species Corallococcus sp. CA049B. Next base: position 67,808 of record NZ_RAWC01000007.1, read on the forward strand.
GTCATTGGAGGTGTACCGCTCCAGGGAGACGGGGATGACGGTCGCCTTCGCATGATGGAAGCCGGAGCTCTGCTCGGGGTGGGGTTCGAGCAGGGTGAGCGAGTCGAAGTGCGGAGCGAGCCGCTCCGCGACCTTGCCCGCCCCCGCTCCGACATCCAGCAGGGTGGGGTGCTCGGGGAGACCCGGGAACAGCCGCTCCGTGACGATCTGGTGGATGTTCGTCGGATGCCTTGCGGACGCCGCGAGAATGCGGAACGCCGTGGCGTACTCCTGCGGTGACATCGTGATGGCCATGTTTCTCCCCGGTGTCGGGACGACTGCCGGGGAGAGGCTACCACTCCGTCGCGGCTACCGGGCGGCCTTGCGAGGGCCGCCGACGAACTCCGCCAGGTGCTTGCCGGTCAGCGTCGACTTCGCCGCCACCAGGTCGGCCGGGGTTCCTTCGAACACGATGCGTCCGCCGTCGTGGCCCGCGCCCGGCCCCAGGTCGATGATCCAGTCCGCGTGCGCCATCACCGCCTGGTTGTGCTCGATCACGATGACGGACTTCCCGGAGTCGACCAGCCGGTCCAACAGCCCGAGCAGCTGCTCGAGGTCGGCCAGGTGCAGACCGGTGGTGGGCTCATCGAGCACGTAGACGCCGCCTTCGTCCCCCATGTGCGTCGCGAGCTTGAGCCGCTGCCGCTCGCCACCCGACAGCGTGGTGAGCGGCTGGCCGAGCCGGAGGTAGCTGAGTCCCACGTCGGCCATGCGCTGGAGGATGGCGGACGCGGCCGGCGTCTGCGCCTTGCCTGAGCCAAAGAAGGCGACCGCGTCCTTCACGGGCAGGTCGAGCACCTGGGCGATGTTGAGCCCGCCCAGCTTGTACTCCAGCACCGACGCCTGGAACCGCCGGCCCTCGCAGTCCTCGCAGACCGTGGTGACGCCGGCCATCATCGCCAGGTCGGTGTAGATGACGCCGGCGCCGTTGCAGGTCGGGCAGGCGCCCTCCGAGTTGGCGCTGAACAGGGCGGGCTTCACGCCGTTGGCCTTGGCGAACGCCTTGCGGATCGGCTCCAGCAGGTCGGTGTACGTCGCCGGGTTGCTCCGCCGCGAGCCACGAATCGGAGCCTGGTCGATGGACACCACCCCGTCCCGGTTTCCCACCGAGCCATGGATGAGCGAGCTCTTGCCCGACCCGGCCACGCCCGTCACCACCACGAGCACGCCGAGCGGAATGTCGACGTCGACCTTCTTCAGGTTGTGCGTGTTGGCGCCGCGCACCTTCAAGACGCCCGACGGCTTGCGCACGGACGACTTCAGGGCGACCCGGTCGCTCAGGTGGCGCCCGGTGAGCGTGTTGCTCGAGCGCAGGGCCGCGACGGTGCCTTCGAAGACCACCTCGCCACCGGCGGTGCCGGCCCCGGGGCCCAGGTCGACGACGTGGTCGGCGATCGCGATCATCTCCGGCTTGTGCTCGACCACGAGCACGGTGTTGCCCTTGTCGCGCAGCCGCAGCAGCAGCTCGTTCATCCGCTGGATGTCGTGCGGGTGCAGACCGACGGTCGGCTCGTCGAAGACGTAGGTCACGTCGGTGAGCGAGGACCCGAGGTGGCGGATCATCTTGGTGCGCTGCGCCTCGCCGCCGGACAGCGTGCCGGCGGGCCTGTCGAGGCTGAGGTAGCCCAGGCCGATCTCCACGAACGATTCGAGCGTGTGCCGCAGCGACGCCAGCAGCGGCGCGACGGACGGCGCGTCCAACTTGCGCACCCACTCGGCCAGGTCGCTGATCTGCATCGCGCAGGCGTCGGCGATGTTGATGCCCTTGATCTTGGAAGAACGGGCGGCCGCGCTGAGCCGGGTGCCCTTGCATTCGGGGCAGGCGGTGAACGTGACCGCACGCTCCACGAACGCGCGGATGTGCGGCTGCATGGCGTCCACGTCCTTGGACAGGAACGACTTCTGGATCCGCAGGATGAGCCCCTCGTAGGTGAGGTTCATCTTGTCGACCTTCACCTTGGTCTGTTCCTTGTAGAGGAAGTCGTGAAGCTCCTGCTTGGTGTACTTGCGGATCGGCTTGTCCGGGTCGATGAAGCCGGAGGCCCCGAAGATGCGCACGAGCCAGCCGTCCACGTTGTAGCCAGGGATGGTGAGGGCGCCCTCGTTGAGCGACTTGCTGTCGTCGTACAGCTGGGTCAGGTCGATGTCGCTGACCTGCCCCATGCCCTCGCACTTCGGACACATGCCGCCGGTGACGTTGAAGACCTTCTTCTCGGTCTTGCTGCCCTCGCCCTTCTCGACGGTCATCTCGCCGGTGGCGCGGACCGACGGGACGTTGAAGGAGAAGGCGTTGGATGAACCGATGTGCGGCTTGCCCAGGCGGCTGAACAGCACGCGCAGCATCGCGTTGGCGTCCGTCGCCGTGCCGACCGTGGAGCGGGAGTTCGCGCCCATGCGCTCCTGGTCGACGATGATGGCGGTGGTCAGTCCTTCCAGGACGTCGACCTCGGGCCGGCCCAGCGTGGGCATGAAGCCCTGGACGAACGCGCTGTAGGTTTCGTTGATCAACCGCTGCGACTCCGCGGCGATGGTGCCGAAGACGAGCGACGACTTGCCGGAGCCGGAGACGCCGGTGAAGACGGTGAGCCGCCGCTTGGGCAGCTCCACGCTGACGTCCTTCAGGTTGTTCTCGCGAGCGCCCTGGACGCGGATCAGGTCATGGCTGTCCGCGATGTTCGGACGGCGCTGAGCGGCGGTCTTGTCGGAAGAGGTCATGGGCCCATTATCTCCAGCAGTTGTTCGAGGCGGTCGTGCGGAGAGGCCGATGTCCGCGAACCATTCAGCGAGCCATGTGCCAGGAGCTTTCGTGACCCTCCTGGTTCTTGTGTTCACTTTCCGTCATTGCTAAGCCGAGCCCGCTTTTCGATCTGCTGTTTGGGGATGGGGACCCGGAAATGACGCAGCCGTCGCGCACGCTCACGCCCGTTGAATTTCTTGCTTCATTGATGGGCGTCGCGCCCGCTGAACTCGAACGCAAATCAGGGGTCCTGCTCGGAAACCTGGGCATGGATTCGCTGACGGCGACTCGCGTGCGCGGCTCGCTTTCGCCCATGCCGTCGTATCAGGTGCTCTATGGCCTGACCGTGGCGCAGGCGGCGGCGCTCATTCCCAGACTTGAAGAGTCCGTGTCTTCAAATCTGAGAAATGAGAACAGGCCTTCCGGCGCGGATGAGACCTTCGAGCTCACGCCGATGCAGGTGTCCTATGTGATTGGCGCCAGCCAGGACTGTCCCTGTCAGGTCTACTCCGAGTTCGACATCACCGACCTGGACGTCGCCTGTTTCCAGGAGGCGGTCCGCCGGGTCGTGGCGCGGCACCCCATGCTGCACGCGGTCATCGTGGAGGGCACCCGGCAGCGTGTCCTCCCGGAGCCCGAGCGACGCGAGCCCGTGCGGCTGGAGGCGCTCCCGGTGGTGGACCTGGAGCAGCGACGCCAGGAGTGCATGACGGCGTTCCGTTCCCGGACGAACCTGCACTGGGACCTCCAGTTGAGCCGCGTGGACGCGCGCACCGTCCGCGTCCACCTGCTGCTCGACATGCTCTTCATGGACGCCACCAGCGCCATGATCCTCTGCCGCGAGGTCGCCCGGCGCTATGCCGCGCTCCTGCGGCAAGACGTCTCGTCAGTGGCCGAGCCGGACGCGCTCGCGTTCCGGGACTACTGCGACCAGCTGGGGACGAAGCAGGTCTCCGCGGCGTCGCTGGACTACTGGACGGCCCGGCTGGACGCGATTCCCCCGCCGCCGCAGCTGCCGCGCCGCAAGGGTGGGAGTGGGCAGGGCGTGGACTTCCAGCGTGAGTCCATCGCGCTGGGCACCGAGCGCTGGAACGCGCTCAAGGCCCACGCGAGCGCGCTGCAGGTGACCTCCAACGCGCTGCTGCTGGCCGTCTTCTCGGAGGTGCTGGGGCTCTATGCCGAGGAGCCGGACTTCACGGTCACCGTCACCATGTCGGAGCGGCCGGTGTCGCTCGGCAACGACTTCACCGGCACCGTCGGCGAGTTCACCAACGTCCTGCTGTGTCCCATCACGGGCCGGTACACGGGCCTCGCGGAGCGGGCGCTCGCCATCCACCGCGAGCTGAGCCAGGGACTCGAGCACGGCGACCTCAGCGGGTTGGAGGGCGTCCGCATGCTGCGCAAGCACCGCGCGGATCCGCACCTGAGCTTCCCCATCGTCTTCACGTCCTTCCTCGGCATCATCGACTCGCCCGTGGACTTCGCGGGCTGCAGCACGGGCCTCCACTTCCAGCAGACGCAGACGCCGCAGATCACCCTGGACCACCAGGTCTACGAGCTGGACGGCGAGCTGCGCATCAACTGGGACTACGACAGCCAGGTCCATGACCGCGAGCAGATGCGCGACATGCTGGACTGCTTCCGGCACCAGCTGGAGCGCGTGGCCCAGGGCGACCTGAGCCCCTCCGTGCTTCCTCCCGAGGTGCTGGCGCTGCGCGTGGGCGCGAACCAGACGCACGTGGAGTTCGATGGCCAGCTGCCGCGCCTGCTGCACGGCCTGGTGCTGCGGGCCGCGGAGGCGACGCCCGGGGCCCTGGCGGTCATCGACCAGGACGTCCGGCTGACGTACGCGGAGCTGATGGCGCTGGTGCGCGCCGCCGCGGTGCGCTTGCAGGATGCCGGCGTGGGCCGGGGCTCCTGCGTGGCCGTGGTGATGGAGAAGGGGTGGGAGCAGGTCGTCGCGACGACGGCCATCCTGCTGACCGGCGCGTACTACCTGCCGCTCAACCCGAGCCACCCCGATGATCGCCTGCGGAGCATCCTCACCGTGGCGGACTGTGGCATCGCGCTGGTGCAGGACAAGTGCGTGTCGGAGGACCGTGGCTGGCATCGCGCGCAGGGCGGCTCGGACGCCATCCTCACGCTGAGCGTGGACCTGACGCTGGCGGCCCGGGAGGCCGGGCGCGTGCCTGCGCCCGTGTCGGTGGATCCGGAGGACCTGGCCTACGTCATCTTCACGTCCGGTTCGACGGGCGCGCCCAAGGGCGTGGAGATCTCGCACGGCCCCGCGGTCAACACGTGCCTGGACATCAACGCGCGCTTCGGGCTGGGGGCGCGGACGGTCACCTTCGCCATCTCCTCGCTCAGCTTCGACCTGTCCGTCTGGGACATCTTCGGGACGCTGGGGGCCGGGGGCACGGTGGTGGTCTGCAAGCCGGACGGGACGCGGGATCCGGACTACTGGTGGCAGCAGCTGCACCAGCACCAGGTGACGGTCTGGAACACCGTCCCCACCTCCTTCGAGATGCTGATCGCCGCGCGTCCGCCGGGCGCGGCGCTGCCCTTGAAGGTCGCGATGCTCAGCGGCGACGCCATCAGCATGACGATGGCGGACCACGCGCTGTCCCAGTTCCCGGACCTCCACCTCGTGGCCCTGGGCGGCGCGACGGAGGCCTCCATCTGGTCCAACTTCCACGTCATCACCCGGCAGTCGCGCGAGCTGGGGACGGAGCTGGTCCCCTACGGACGGCCCCTGTCGAACCAGACCATGCACGTGCTGGACGCGCGGTTCGGCTACAGGCCGGCGGGCGTCGTCGGGGACATCTACATCGGCGGCGTGGGCCTGGCGCGCGGCTACTTCCGCGACCCGGAGCTCACGGCCAGCAAGTTCCTCGCCGCGACCCCGTTCGGAAGGCTGTACGCGACGGGCGACCTGGGCCGCTACCTGCCCAACGGCGAGATTGAGATTGTCGGCCGCAAGGACTCGCAGGTGAAGGTGGGCGGCCACCGCGTCGAGCTGGCCGAGATCGAGCACTGCGCGGAGCGGCTGCCGTCGGTGCAGCGCGCCGCCGTCGTGCACCTGCCTGGGGAGGGCGGCCGGCTCGTCGGCTTCGTGACGGTGCGGGAGCCGGGCACGGATGCGCAGGCGCTGGAGGAGGCGCTGCGGCAGCACGCGGAGAAGTACCTTCCGGACTACATGGTGCCGCAGCGCTGGCGCGTCCTCGAAACGCTCCCGCTGACGGCCAACAGCAAGGTGGACACGCGCACGCTGCGGCAGCTGGCGATGGCCTCGCAGGCTCGCACCCAGGACAGCGAGCCGGTGGAGGGCAACAGCGAGGTCGCGCTCATCCTGCAACTCGCCGCGCAGGTGCTGGGCGTGCCGGCCAATGCGCTCTCCGCCACGCAGAACCTGGCGGAGCAGGGCCTGTCGTCGCTGTTCGCCGTGCGGCTCGTGAACCTGCTGTCGGCGGCCTGGAACACGCGCCTCTCCTACACGCTGGTCTTCAACCACCCGAGCGCGGTGAAGCTCGCCGCGTACCGGGCCGGGCGCGTGGCGCCGCGAGCTCCAGTGCGGCGCGAGGCCTCGGCGGTGGACGCGGCGGAGCCCATCGCCATCGTGGGCCGCGCGTGCCGGCTGCCGGGGGACGTGCTGTCTCCGGATGATCTGTGGGAGATGCTGCTGGGCGGGACGGACTGCGTGACGGAGGTCCCCGCGTCGCGCTTCGACATCGACGAAATCTACGACGCCAACCCGGAGGCGGTGGGCCGCAGCTACACGCGGCGCGGCGCCTTCATGAGCGAGGTGGAGAGCTTCGACCACGACTTCTTCGGCATCCCGGTCGCGGAGGCGCGCGCCATGGATCCGCAGCAGCGCATGCTGCTGGAGGTCACCTACGAGGCCTTCCACGCCGCCGGCTACGACAAGGACCGCCTGCGCGGCTCCTCCACGGGCGTGTTCATCGGGCAGATGAACTACGACTGGATGACGGACTTCGGCCACGTCACCGACTACGCGGGCACGGGCTCCGCGCCGTCCATCTCCTCCAACCGCATCTCCTTCGCGCTGGACCTCGCCGGCCCGAGCATGACCGTGGACACGGCCTGTTCGTCGTCGCTGGTCGCGGTGGATGCGGCCATCACCAAGCTGCGCTCGGGCGCGTGTCGCATGGCCGTGGCCGGCGGCGCCAACATGATCCTGAGCGCCACGCCCTACGTGATGACCTGTCAGGCGCGCATGCTGTCCGTGGACAGCCGCTGCGCGACCTTCGACAGCGCCGCCAACGGCATCGCCCGCGGAGAAGGCGTGGGCGCCGTCGTGCTCAAGCGCCTGAGCGACGCGCTGGCGGACGGGGACCCGGTGCTCGCGGTGATTCGCGGCTCGGCGGTGAACCAGGACGGGCGCAGCGCTTCGCTGACGGCGCCCAATGGCCTGGCGCAGGAAGCGGTCATCCGGCAGGCGCTGGACGTGGCGGGGCTGGAAGGACGCGACGTGGACTACGTCGAGTGCCACGGCACCGGCACGTCGCTGGGCGACCCGATTGAAGTCGAAGCGCTGAAGAACGTCCTCGGTGAGCGGCGTGAGAAGCCGGTGGTGCTGGGGGCCATCAAGAGCAACATCGGCCACCTGGAAGGGGCCGCGGGTGTGGTGGGCCTCATCAAGGCACTGGAGGTGCTGCGTCGCCGGGAAGCGCCGGGCAACGTGCACTTCAAGTCGCTGAACCCGAAGATCGACCTGGAGGGCTTCGCGGCCGTCATCCCCACCCGGCCGACGGCGCTGGGAACGACGGGGGCTCCCCTGGTGGCGAGCGTCTCTTCGTTCGGGTACGGCGGCACCAACGCCCACGTGGTGCTGGAGTCCTATGTGGCTCCCGCGCTGAGCCAGGAGCCGCCGCCCGCGGACTCGCTCTGGCTGTTCACGGGTCAGGGCTCCCTGGTGCCGGGAGCGGCGAAGGGCCTGTACGGAGCCAACGCTGTCTTCAAGGACGCGCTGGACCGCTACGCGGCGTTCCTGGAGTCGAAGGTGGAGGTGCCGCTGCTGAAGCTGCTGCTCTCCGACGACCAGGACATGGCGGCGCAGGTGCAGGAGACGCAGTACGCGCAGCCGGCCATCGTGGCGCTCCAGTTGGCGCAGGCGGCGATGTGGCGGGCGCGAGGCATGCGTCCCTCGACGGTGCTGGGGCACTCGGTCGGCGAGTTCGCGGCGGCGGCGGTGGCAGGGGTGATGAGCGCGGAGCAGGCGCTGGAGCTGGCCGCGCTGCGAGGCCGACTGATGTCGGAGTGCCCGCGCGGTGGAATGGCGGCGGTGCGGGCACCGGTGGATCAGGTCCAGCCGTTGCTGCCACCCGAGCTGGTGGTGGCGGCGGAGAACGAGCGGGCGACGACGGTGGTGGCGGGCCCGAAGGAAGTGCTGCACCGGTTCGTTACGGAAGTGCTGGGCGTCGGGCACACGATGCTGGCGGTGTCGCACGCGTTCCACTCGCCGATGATGGCGCCGGCGGCGGACGCGTTCCGCCAGCGGCTGGAAGGGGTGGAGCTGCGTGAGCCGCAAGGCGTGCGGTTCATCTCCACGCTGACGGGCGCGGTGGAGACTTCGCGGCTGTGTACGGCGGAGTACTGGGCGGAGCAGTTGCTGAAGCCGGTGCTGTTCCTGCGGGCGGTGGAGACGGCGTGGGCGCAAGGGCCGGCGAAGACGGTCGTGGAGCTGGGGCCGGGCTCCACGCTGCTCCAGTTGGCGAAGCGGAGCATGGGCGAAGCGGGGCCGCGCTGGGTTGTGTCGAGTCAGGCGACCCGTTGGCGCCCGGGGCCTCGGCTGTTCCGGAACGTGCCGCTGGGCTGGAACAAGCCGGTGTCGAAGTTCGCCTCGCCCAGGTCCGCTCCCGCCGTGGAGCAGGTCACCCCCGCGAACTGCGTCTACGAAACCACGTGGATGCCCCTGCCTCCCTCGACGGAGGGCGCCCGGAAGGCCGGCGCGCACCTGCTGCTGACGCGTGAGGCCTTGGCCGAAGCGCTCCCCGAGGGATGGCGGTCGGTGGTGGTGAAGGACGAGGCGGAGTGGCTGCCGGTGGTGTCGGGCCAGCGCTGGGCGACGGTGGCGCTCTGGGGGCACGGCACCGAAGAGGATGTGGCGCTGGGGCTTCGGCTGCTCCAGACGGCCCAGGCCGACCGATGGACGTTCGTGACCGGCGCGGGCAGCGAAGACGACGCGGGCCTGTGGGGCCTGGCGCGCGTGTCCCGGCTGGAGCGGCCGGACCTGCGGGTGCGCTGCATCGAGCAGTCGGACGGTCCGCTGGCGAAGGTGCTCTCGCTGGCTTCGAGCGATGACGCGGAGGACGAGCTGTCGGTGGACGGGGCCGGGGTGGTGCGGGTTCCCCGGCTGCGTCGCTGCACGGGCCTGGAGGGCACCGGGAAGCTGCCGGTGCGTCCGGACGCGACCTACGCCATCAGCGGAGGGCAGGGGGCGCTGGGCAAGGTGGTGGCCCGGCTGCTGGTGGAGCGCGGGGCGACGCACGTGCTGCTGCTGTCACGGACGTCGGCGGCAACGCTTTCGCCGGAGCTGGAAGCGCTGCGGGCGAAGGCGCGGGTGGAGTGCGTGGCGTGCGACGTGTCGCGTGTGGAGAGCGTGCGCGAGGCGAAGGCCTGGTTGGAGACGTCGGACTGGCCCTCCGTGGGCGGAGTCGTCCACGCGGCGGGAGTGCTGAGCGACGGGACGCTGCCGAACCAGTCCGCGGAGAAGCTGCGGCTGGCCTACGGAGCGAAGGTGCACGGGGCGCGGAACCTGCGGGACGCGTTCAGCCCGCCGGACTTCCTGGTGCTCTTCTCCTCGACGGCGGCGGCCCTGGGCTCCGCGGGGCAGGGCAGCTACGCGGCGGCGAACGCGACGCTGGACGCGCTGGCGCGGAAGTGGTCGTCAGCGGGCGAGCCCGTGCTGTCGGTGCAGTGGGGCGCGTGGTCCGACGGCGGCATGGCGGCGCGGCACGAGGCGTTCAAGCACGCGGAAGCCGAGGGACTGGGCAGCATCCGCGACTCGCTGGGCACGGCCGTGCTGGAGCGGTTGCTGGCCACGGGCAAGCGGGGAACGGTGTGCGTCTCGCCCATCGACTGGAGCCGGCTCACCCTGAAGGGCCCTCGCTTCGAGCTGCTGGCGGGGCCGGGTGGCTCGACGAAGCGGCAGACCTGGAGCCGTCTGGCGTTGCAGCAGCTGGTCCGCGACTGCGTCCTCCAGTTCATTCCGTCCAGCTCGGTGGAGGTCAACCGCTCCTTCATGGAGGCGGGCTTCTCCTCGCTGGACCTGGTGCAGTTCCGCCGGCAGCTGCTGGCACGTCTTCCGGACACGGTGGAGCTGCCGGTCCACTTCGCCTTCAACTACCCCACCGAGGAGGACGTCACCCAGCACCTGTTCGAACAGCTCCAGGCCCGGTCCGCGCCCACGGCGGACCCCGAGGGGCTGTGGACGCTGTTGAACGGCCGCACCCAGGGCCCGCCGCTCTTCCTCGTCGGCGGCGTCATGGGCACGGCGGAGAAGACCTTCGGGGCCCTGGCCGCCGCGATGTCGGTGCCGGTCTACGCCGCCATGCCGGGCATCCCGGCGGTCATCGACCCGGCGGTGACGAACCTGGAAGGGATCGCCGCGGAGCTGCGCCTGTCCATGGAGCGCACCGCGCCGGGTGAGGCCTACTCCGTCGGAGGCCTGTCCTTCGGCGCGGCCGTCGCGTTCGAGATGGGCCTGCAGCTGGAGCGCGAAGGCAAGCTCGCCCGGGTCGTGATGCTGGACCCCCGGCACATGCCGCCGTTCGTCGCGCCGGAGGGCCCCGCGCCCTTCGAGCTGCTGGTGCAGCACTACACGCCGTCGGACGTGGTCCGCTCGCCGGTGCTCGTCTTCCAGTGCGCGATTCCGCCGTGGGAGCGCCAGTCGGAGATGATGCGTGAGGCGTCGCGCTCCTTCCAGGATGACGCGGGCGCGCTGGAGCGCTGCCGCGCGATGTGCCCGGGGATGGAGCTCATCCGGAGCGACGGGCACCACTTCAACCTCCTCCACAAGCACGTTGAACCCCTCGCCGCGCGCATCGAGCGCGACCTCCTGGCCCCGCCCGCCCGGGAGCAGGGCACGGAGGCCATCGCCATCGTGGGCCGCGCGTGCCGCCTGCCCGGGGGCGTCCGTTCTCCGGACGACCTGTGGGCCATGCTGCTCGCCGGCAAGGACTGCGTCACCGACATCCCGGCGTCGCGCTTCGACATCGACGAGGTGTTCGACGCCAACCCGGACGTGGCGGGCCGCAGCTACACCCGGCGCGGCGCCTTCATGAACGAGGTGGAGGGCTTCGACCACGACTTCTTCGGCATCTCCGTGTCCGAAGCGCGGGCCATGGACCCGCAGCAGCGCCTGCTGCTGGAGGTCGCCTACGAGGCCTTCCACGACGCGGGCTACGACAAGAAGCGGCTGAAGGGCTCACCGACGAGCGTGCACATCGGTCTGGCGAACGACGACTGGACCACGATGGGCCGCGACCATGAGGCCCATAGCCCGCACTTCGGCGCGGGCGTCTCCGGGTCCATTGCCTCCAATCGCATCTCGTACCTGCTGGGACTCACGGGCCCCAGCATGACGCTGGACACCGCCTGCTCCTCGTCGCTGGTGGCGGTGGACCTGGCGGTGGAGAAGCTGCGCAACGGCATCAGCTCCCTGGCGCTGGTCGGCGGCGTCAACGTGATGCTGCACCACCGCATGTTCGTGAGCGCTTGTGCCACCAAGGCCCTGTCGCCCGCGGGCCGCTGCGCGACCTTCGACGCGGCCGCGGATGGCTACTGCCGTGGCGAAGGCGTGGGCGCCATCGTCCTCAAGCGCTTGAGCGATGCCGTGGCGGACGGCGATGAGGTGCTGGCCGTCATTCGCGGCACGGCGGTCAACCAGGACGGACGCAGCGCCTCGCTGACGGCGCCCAACGGCCTGGCGCAGGAGGCGGTCATCCGGCAGGCGCTGAAGGTCGCGGGCCTGGAAGGGCGCGACGTGGACTACGTCGAATGCCACGGCACCGGCACGTCGCTGGGCGACCCCATCGAGGTCGGCGCGCTCAAGAGCGTGCTGGGGGAGCGGCGCGAGAAGCCGGTGGTGCTGGGGGCGATCAAGAGCAACATCGGCCACCTGGAGGGCGCGGCCGGCGTGGTGGGCCTCATCAAGGCGATGGAGGTGGTGCGCCGCCGGGAAGCGCCCGGCAACGTGCACTTCCAGTCGCTGAACCCGAAGATCGACCTGAACGGCTTCCCCGCCGTGATTCCGACGGGCGCGACGCCGCTGGCGACAGGGGAGGACACGCGGCCGCTCGTGGCGGGTGTGTCGTCGTTCGGCTTCGGCGGAACGAATGCCCACGTGGTGCTGGCGTCGTACGGGAAGTCCGGCGCGGCGGCGGAGCGGCGTGCGCGCCTGGAGTACGCGCCGCGCTTCCTGCCGTGGCGGCGGCTGCCGCATCCGTTCCTGAGCCGCAAGGAGGAAGACGGCTTCGTGGCGGTGCTCGCGGGGGAGCAGGCGGAGCGCTGGAAGGACCACCGCATCGCGGAGCAGGTGCTGGTGCCCGCCGCGAGCCACCTGACGCTGCTGGGCGGCGCCGCGCTCCTGAAGCAGGGGCGCGATGCCTCCCGGTCCGTGGGCGTGGAGGTCCAGGACGTGGTGATGCCCCGTCCGCTGGTGGTGGGCGGAGCGAGCATCGTCCGCTGTGTCGCCAATGGCAGCCAGTGGAGCGTGCAGGAGGAGCGGGCCGGGAGCCGTGAGTTCGTGGCGAGCTGCCGGGCCACGCGCCTCCTGGGGAGTGCCGAGGCCGCTCGGGCGGACGTGGAGGTCGAAGCCGTCCGGAGCCGGTGTGCTCCGGCGGACGTGGAGGCGCTGTATGGCTTGCTGCTTCGCCAGGGCGTGCAGTTCGGACGCGGCTACCGCAACCTGACGCAGCTGCACCTGGGCGAGGCAGAGGCCCTCGCGCGGGTCGAGGTGGAGCATCCGTCCGTGATGGACCGGGGCCTGACGCTGATCCACCCGGCGACGTTGGACGCGGGCATCCAGCTGCTGGGCCTGTGGGGAATGAAGACCTGCGGGGTCTGCCTGCCCTTCAACGTCCAGAGCGCCCGGCTGTTCGTCGTGGAGGAGCAGCCGCGCGAGCTGTGGGCCTACGCCCGGGTGACAGCGAGCAGCGCGAGGAGCGTCGAAGGAACGGTGACGCTCTTCGGTGACACCGGCGAGGTGTACGCGATCCTGGAGGGCCTGACGTGCCGGCAGGCCAGCGTGGATACGCGAGTCCAAGAGAGTGTCTTCGAGACGGAGTGGGTGACGTCGGCTGCGACGCCACGGCTGCATCCGGAACAGGACGGCGCGCACCTGCTGCTGATGCGTGAGGCCGTCGAGGGACCGCTGCCCTCCGGCTGGCAGGCGCTGGTGGTGAAGGACGAGGCGGAGTGGCTGCCGGTGGTGTCGGGCCAGCGCTGGACGACGGTGGCGCTCTGGAGCCACGGCGCGGAGGAGGACGTGGCGCTGGGGCTGAGGCTGCTCCAGACGGCCCAGACCGAGCGCTGGGTGTTCCTGACGGAAGCGGGCAGCGACGGCGACGCCGGACTGTGGGGCCTGGCCAGGACGGTGCGCCTGGAACGCCCGGAGGTGCGGCTGCGCTGCATCGAGCACGCGGGGAGCACGCTGGCGAAGCTGCTCACGCTGGCGACGAACGATGACGCGGAGGAAGAGCTGTCGGTGGATGGGGCGGGAGTGGTGCGAGTCCCCCGCCTGCGGCGCTGCGCGGATGTCGGAAGTGCCGAGAAGCTGTCGGTGCGCCCGGACGCGACATACGTCATCAGCGGAGGGCAGGGTGCACTGGGGACAGTGGCGGCCCGGCTGCTGGTGGAGCGCGGAGCCACGCACGTGCTGCTGCTGTCGAGGACGGCGGGAGCAACGCCTTCGCCGGAGCTGGAAGCGCTGCGCGCGAAGGCACAAGTGGCGAGCGTGGCATGTGACGTGTCGCGTGTGGAGAGCGTGCGCGAGGCGAAGGCCTGGCTGGAGGCTTCGGGCTGGCCCTCCGTGGGCGGAGTCGTCCACGCGGCGGGAGTGCTGAGCGACGCGACACTGCCGAACCAGTCCGTGGAGAAGCTGCGTCAGGCCTACGGGGCCAAGGTGCACGGAGCAAGGAACCTGCGGGAGGTCTTCACCCCGCCGGACTTCCTGGTGCTCTTCTCGTCCGCGGCGGCGGTGTTCGGCTCCGTGGGGCAGGGCAGCTACGCGGCGGCGAACGCGACGCTGGACGCACTGGCGCGCAAGTGGTCGGCAGCGGGAGAGCGGGTGCTGTCAGTGCAGTGGGGTGCCTGGTCCGACGGCGGCATGGCGGCCCGGCAAGAGGCCTACAAGCGAGCGGAGGCCGGAGGCTTCGGCAGCATCAGTGACGCGCTGGGTACGGCCGTGCTGGAGCAACTGCTGGCCGCCGGCAAGCGGGGCGCGGTGTGCGTCTCGCCCATCGACTGGAACCGGCTGCGACTGGAGATGCCGCTGGTGTCGCGCTTCCGGACCAGGCGCGTCGAGACGCAAGGCCCGAAGCGCTCGGAGGCCAAGGGCGGCCCGACGATGGCGGAGTTGGTCGCGCTGGTGCGTCGCGCGGCGGCGGAGTCGATGGGCCTGCCCGCGGGCGGCCAGGTCATCGACGACGAGCCGCTGATGGCCCAGGGGCTGGACTCGCTGGGCGCGGTCGGACTGGCCCAGAGCCTCAGCCGCGAGCTGGGCCTGACGCTGGGCGCGGTGTTCGTGCTCAATCACCCGACGCTGGAAGAGATGGCCGCGGCGCTCGCCGCACGGCTGGAGAACTCGGCGTCGAGCACCCCGGCTCCGCGTCCTCGGATGCAGCGCTCCGAGGAGCCCATCGCCATCGTGGGCACCGCCTGCCGTCTGCCCGGCAACGTCCGCTCCCCGGACGAGCTGTGGGAGATGCTGCTCGCGGGACGGGACTGCGTGACGGAGATTCCGTCCTCCCGCTTCGACATCGACGAGGTGTTCGACGCCAACCCGGACGTGGCGGGCTGCAGCTATACGCGGCGCGGCGCCTTCATGAGCGGGGTGGAGAGCTTCGACCTCGACTTCTTCGGCATCCCGGTCGCGGAGGCGCGGGCGATGGACCCGCATCAGTGCCTGCTGCTCGAAGTGGCCTACGAGGCCTTCCACGATGCGGGCTACGACAAGAAGCGCCTGCGAGGCTCCCCCACGGGCGTCTTCGTCGGGGTCGCCAATCAGGACTGGATGATCGTCTGCGGGGAGACCGAGGCGAAGAACCCCTTCTTCGGGGCCGGCGTGTCGTCCTCCATCATGTCCAACCGCATCTCGTACCTGTTGGGACTCACGGGGCCCAGCATGACGCTGGACACCGCCTGTTCGTCATCCCTGGTCGCGGTGGACCTGGCGGTGGAGAAGCTGCGCGGCGGCGTGTGTTCGACGGCGCTCGTGGGCGGCGTCAACGTGATGCTGCACCACCGCACCTTCGTCGGCTGCTGCTCCGCCAAGATGCTGTCCTCCGAGGGCCGCTGCGCGACCTTCGACGCCTCCGCGGACGGCTACTGCCGGGGCGAAGGCGTGGGCGCGGTCGTCCTCAAGCGCCTCAGTGACGCGCTGGCGGACGGCGACGAGGTGCTGGCCGTCATTCGCGGCACGGCGGTCAACCAGGATGGACGCAGCACGTCCCTGACGGCGCCCAATGGCCTGGCGCAGGAGGCGGTCATCCGGCAGGCGCTGGACGTGGCGGGGCTGGAGGGGCGCGACGTGGACTACGTCGAGTGCCACGGCACCGGCACGTCGCTGGGCGACCCGATTGAAGTCGAGGCGCTCAAGACCGTCCTGGGGGAGCGGCGCGAGAAGCCCGTGGTGCTGGGGGCGATCAAGAGCAACATTGGCCACCTGGAAGGGGCGGCCGGAGTGGCCGGTCTGATCAAGGCGGTGGAGGTGGTGCGCCGCCGGGAAGCGCCTGGCAACGTGCACTTCCAGTCGCTGAATCCGAAGATCGACCTGAGCGGCTTCCCCGCTGTGATCCCGACGGCGCCAACGGCGTTGGGCAAGAAGGGGGACACGCGACCGCTCGTGGCGGGCGTGTCGTCCTTCGGCTTCGGCGGAACCAACGCCCACGTGGTGCTGGAGTCGTACGCTGGCGCGGTGGCGGAGCGGCGGGCGCGCATGGAGTACGCGCCGCGCTTCCTGCCGTGGCGGCGGCTGCCGCATCCGTTCCTGAGCCGCAAGGAGGACGGCGGCTTCGTGGCCGTGCTCGCGGGAGAGCAGGCGGAGCGCTGGAAGGACCACCGCATCGCGGAGCAGGTGCTGGTGCCCGCCGCGAGCCACCTGACGCTGCTGGGCGGCGCCGCGCTCCTGAAGCAGGGCGCGGACGGCATCAAGGCCCCTGGCGTCCAGGTGGAAGACATCATCATGCCGCGTCCGCTCGTGGTGAGCGGTGAAGGCACTCGGGTTCGTTGTGTCGAAAGCGGCGGCCAGTGGATCGTGGAGGGCGGGCAGGGAGCCTTCCCTGAGAAGGTGGCGAGCTGCCGCTCCGCGCGGGTCCTGAACAGCATCGACCTGATGACCAGCGACGTGGATGTTGACGCCGTGCTCGGCCGCTGCGCTCCGGAGGACGTGGGGGCGGTGTACGAGACGATGTCCCGGCTCGGGGCCGACTTCGGTCGTGGCTACCGCAACCTGACGCGGTTGCACCTGGGTGAAGAGGAAGCCATCGCGCGGATCGAGGTGGAGCACAGCTCCGTGGTGGATCGGAGCCTGACGCTGTTGCATCCGGCCACGCTGGACGCGGGCATCCAGTTGCTGGGCCTGTGCGGCCTGAAGACCTGTGGCGTCTGCCTGCCGTTCAGCGTCCAGAGCGCCCGGCTGTTCTCCGTGGAGGAGCAGCCGCGCAAGCTGTGGGCCTACGCCCGGGTGACGGAGCGCGGTGCCAGGAGCGTGGAGGGAACGGTGACGCTCTTCGGCGACACCGGTGAGGTGTATGCGGTCCTGGAGGGGCTGACGTGCCGGCAGGCGAACGTGGACACGCAGCTCCACGACAGCCTCTTCGAGACGGAGTGGACGCCCCAGGTGCCCGCGCCCAACCTGCTGCCCGTCAGGAGCGAGGGAACCGGGCTGCTGCTGTCGCGCGTGAAGATCGAGGGGGCGACGCCGCCGGGTTGGCAGGTGCTGATGGCGGAGCACGAAGAACAGTGGCTGCCGGTGGTGTCGGGCCAGCGCTGGACGACGGTGGCGCTCTGGAGCCACGGCGCGGAGGAGGACGTGGCGCTGGGGCTGAGGCTGCTCCAGACGGCCCAGACCGAGCGCTGGGTGTTCCTGACGGAAGCGGGCAGCGACGGCGACGCCGGACTGTGGGGCCTGGCCAGGACGGTGCGTCTGGAGCGCCCGGAGGTGCGGCTGCGCTGCATCGAGCACGCGGGGAGCACGCTGGCGAAGGTGCTCACGCTGGCGACGAGCGATGACGTGGAGGACGAGCTGTCGGTGGATGGGGCGGGAGTGGTGCGAGTCCCTCGTCTGCGGCGCACCAGCGACATTGGCACTGCCGAACGCCTCCAGGTGCGTCCGGACGCGACGTACGTCATCAGCGGAGGGCAGGGTGCACTGGGGACAGTGGCGGCCCGGCTGCTGGTGGAGCGCGGAGCCACGCACGTGCTGCTGCTGTCGAGGACGGCGGGAGCAACGCTTTCACCGGAGCTGGAAGCGCTGCGCGCGAAGGCACGGGTGGAGAGCGTGGCGTGCGACGTCTCGCGTGCGGAGAGCGTGCGTGAGGCGAAGGCCTGGCTGGAGGCTTCGGGCTGGCCCACGGTGGGCGGAGTCGTCCACGCAGCGGGAGTGCTGAGCGACGGGACGCTGCCGAACCAGTCCGTGGAGAAGCTGCGTCAGGCCTACGGAGCGAAGGTGCACGGAGCGAGGAACCTGCGGGAGGTCTTCACCCCGCCAGACTTCCTGGTGCTCTTCTCGTCCGCGGCGGCGGTCTTCGGCTCCTCGGGGCAGGGCAGCTACGCGGCGGCGAACGCGACGCTGGATGCGCTGGCGCGCAAGTGGTCCTCGGCAGGCGAGCCGGTGTTGTCCGTGCAGTGGGGTGCGTGGTCCGACGGCGGCATGGCGGCCCGGCAAGAGGCCTACAAGCGAGCGGAGGCCGGAGGCTTCGGCAGCATCAGTGACGCGTTGGGCACGGCGGCGCTGGAACAGCTGCTGGCCGCCGGCAAGCGGGGCGCGGTGTGCGTCTCGCCCATCGACTGGAACCGGTTGCAACTGGAGCTGCCGCTGGTGTCGCGCTTCCGGACCAGGCGCGTCGAGACGCAGGGCCCGAAGCGCGCGGAGGCCAAGGGCGGCCCGACGATGGCGGAGCTGGTCGCGCTGGTGCGTCGCGTGGCGGCGGAGTCGATGGGCCTGTCCGCGGGCGGCCAGGTCATCGACGACGAACCGCTGATGGCGCAGGGGCTGGACTCGCTGGGCGCGGTCGGACTGGCCCAGAGCCTCAGCCGCGAACTGAGCCTCACGGTGGGCGCGGTGTTCGTGCTCAATCACCCGACATTGAAGGAGCTGGCCGCGGCGCTCGCCGCACGGCTGGAGAGCACGACTCCGAGCACGCCAGCCCCTCGCCCCCGGACGCAGCGGCAGCCGCGGCGCTCCGAGGAACCCATCGCCATCGTGTCCCGTGCTTGCCGTCTGCCCGGAGACGTCCTGTCACCGGACGAGATGTGGGAGATGTTGCTCGCGGGGCGGGATTGCGTGACGGACATCCCCTCGTCCCGCTTCGACATCGACGCGGTGTACGACCCCAATCCGAACGCGGTGGGACGCAGCTACACCCGGCGCGGCGCCTTCATGAACGAGGTGGAGAGCTTCGACCACGACTTCTTCGGCATCCCGGTCGCGGAGGCTCGCGCCATGGATCCGCAGCAGCGGTTGCTGCTGGAGGTCGCCTACGAGGCCTTCCATGCCGCCGGCTACGACAAGGAGCGCCTGCGCTCGTCACGCATCGGCGTGTTCGTGGGCCAGATGAACCACGACTGGGCGCACATGAACGGCGAGGACCAGCTGTCGGATCCGTTCTTCGGCGCGGGGTCGTCGGCGTCCATCACGTCCAATCGCATCTCGTACCTGCTGGGGCTCACGGGGCCCAGCATGACGCTGGACACCGCCTGTTCGTCGTCCCTGGTCGCGGTGGACCTGGCGGTGGAGAAGCTGCGCGGCGGCGTGTGTTCGGCGGCGCTGGTGGGTGGCGTCAACGTGATGCTGCACTCCCGCTCGTTCGTGGGCTGCTCCGCAGCCAAGATGCTGTCCATCCAGGGCCGCTGCGCGACCTTCGATGCGGCCGCGGATGGCTACTGCCGTGGCGAGGGCGTGGGCGCGGTCGTCCTCAAGCGCCTCAGTGACGCACTGGCGGATGGCGACGAGGTGCTGGCCGTCATTCGCGGCACGGCGGTGAACCAGGACGGGCGCAGCGCTTCGCTGACGGCGCCCAATGGCCTGGCGCAGGAGGCGGTCATCCGGCAGGCGCTGGACGTGGCGGGGCTGGAGGGACGCGACGTGGACTACGTCGAGTGCCACGGCACCGGCACGTCGCTGGGCGACCCGATTGAAGTCGAAGCGCTGAAGAACGTGCTGGGGTCCCAGCGGGACAAGCCCGTGGTCCTGGGCGCGGTGAAGAGCAACATCGGCCACCTGGAGGGCGCCGCGGGTGTGGTGGGGCTCATCAAGGCGGTGGAGGTGCTGCGCCGCCGGGAAGCGCCCGGCAACGTGCACTTCAAGACGCTGAATCCGAAGATCGACCTCGCGGGCTTCTCCGCCGTCATTCCGACCCGGCCCACGGCGCTGGGCCGGAACGGTGAGAAGCGGCCGCTCGTCGCGGGTGTCTCGTCGTTCGGCTTCGGCGGCACCAATGCTCACGTCGTACTTGAATCCTGGGATGCGGCCGCGTCAGGCCGGGCGAATGCGTTCGCGAAGGAAGTGGGGGGCAGGGAATGACCGTGCTTTGGATGTTCACCGGACAGGGCTCGCTGGTGCCGGGAGCGGCGAAGGGCCTGTACGAAGCCAACCCCGTCTTCAAGGAGACGTTGGACCGCTACGCGGCGTTCCTGGAGTCGAAGGTGGAGGTGCCGCTGCTGAAGCTGCTGCTCTCCGACGACAAGGACATGGCGGCGCAGGTGCAGGAGACGCAGTACGCGCAGCCGGCCATCGTGGCGCTCCAGTTGGCGCAGGCGGCGATGTGGCAGGCGCGAGGCATGCGTCCCTCGGCGGTGCTGGGGCACTCGGTCGGCGAGTTCGCGGCGGCGGCGGTGGCAGGGGTGATGAGCGCGGAGCAGGCGCTGGAGCTGGCCGCGCTGCGAGGCCGGCTGATGTCGGAGTGCCCGCGCGGCGGCATGGCGGCGGTGAGGAGTCCGGCGGACCTGGTCCGGCCGTTGCTGCCAGCGGAGCTGGTGGTGGCGGCGGAGAACGAGCGGACGACGACGGTGGTGGCGGGCCCGAAGGACGCGCTGCACCGGTTCGTCACGGAAGTGCTGGGCGTGGCCCACACGATGCTGGCGGTGTCGCACGCGTTCCACTCACCGATGATGGCGCCCGCGGCGGCGGCGTTCCGTCAGCGGCTGGAAGAGGTGGAGCTGCGCGAGCCGCAAGGCGTGCGGTTCATCTCCACGCTGACGGGCGCGGTGGAGACTTCGCGGCTGCGCACGGCGGAGTACTGGGCGGAGCAGCTGCTGAGTCCGGTGCTGTTCCTGCGGGCGGTGGAGACGGCGTGGGCGCAAGGGCCGGCGAAGACGGTCGTGGAGCTGGGACCGGGCTCCACGCTGCTCAAGCTTGCACAGCGCATCGTGGGCGAGGCCGGGCCGCAATGGGTGGCATCGAGTCAGGCGCTCCGGTGGGGACGAGGGCCCGGCTTGTTCCGGCACGTCCCCTTGGGATGGGCCCGGCCCGGATCGAAACCGGGAGCCGCCAAGGCCGCGCCGGTGGAGCAGGCGACACCCGCCACCTGCGTCTATGAGACAGCGTGGACGCCCGTTCCGCCAATCGAGACACGTCCCAGCGGTAGCGGCGCACACCTGCTGCTGACGCGAAGGACACCGGAAGGAGAACTGCCCGCGGGCTGGCAGGCGGTGGTCGTGGAGGATGAGGCGCAGGCGCAGGCCGCGCTGTCCGACCAGCGCTGGACGACGGTGGCGCTCTGGAGCCATGGCGCGGAAGAGGACGTGGCGCTGGGGCTGCGGCTGCTCCAGACGGCCCAGGCCGACCGGCGCGTATTCGTGACGGAAGCCGGGAGCGAGGACGACGCGGGCCTGTGGGGCCTGGCGAGGACCTTCCGTCTGGAACGTCCGGACCTCCGGGTGCGCTGCATCGAGCAAGCGGGGAGCACGCTGGCGAAGCTGCTCACGCTGGCGACGAGCGATGACGCGGAGGACGAGCTGTCGGTGGACGGGGCGGGAGTGGTGAGGGTTCCCCGCCTGCGACGCACGAGCGACATCGGCACCGCCGAACGCCTCCAGGTGCGTCCGGACGCGACGTACGTCATCAGCGGAGGGCAGGGCGCGCTGGGCAAGGTGGTGGCCCGGCTGCTGGTGGAGCGCGGAGCCACGCACGTGCTGCTGCTGTCGCGCACGGCGGGAGCCACGCTTTCGCCGGAGCTGGAAGCACTGCGCGCGAAGGCACAAGTGGCGAGCGTGGCGTGTGACGTCTCGCGTGTAGAGAGCGTGCGCGAGGCGAAGGCCTGGCTGGAGGACTCGGGTTGGCCCACGGTGGGCGGCGTCGTCCACGCGGCCGGAGTGCTGAGCGACGGGACGCTCCCGAGCCAGTCGGTGGAGAAGCTGCGTCAGGCCTACGGAGCGAAGGTGCACGGAGCGAGGAACCTGCGGGAGGTGTTCAGTCCGCCGGACTTCCTGGTGCTCTTCTCGTCCGCGGCGGCGGTCTTCGGCTCCGTGGGGCAAGGCAGCTACGCGGCGGCGAACGCGACCCTGGATGTGCTGGCGCGCAAGTGGTCCTCGGCAGGCGAGCCGGTGTTGTCCGTGCAGTGGGGTGCCTGGTCCGACGGCGGCATGGCGGCGCGGCACGACGCGGCCCGGCGCGCGGAGACCGGAGGCTTCGGCAGCATCAGCGACGCGCTGGGGTCCGAGGTGCTGGAGCAGCTGCTGGCCACCGGTAAACGGGGCGCGGTGTGCGTCTCGCCCATCGACTGGAGCCGGCTGCGGCTGGAGTTGCCGCTGCTCTCCCGTCTCCGGCCCAAGGGCAGTGGGAGTCCGGCCCGGCCGGGGACCGAACCCGCTCCGAGCGCCACCCTCGTCGCGGCGGAGGACCTGCTCGCGATGGTCCGTCAGGCGGCTGCTGAGTCCGTGGGGCGGCCTGTCGCGGACGACGCGTCCCTGCTGGACAGCGGGCTGGACTCGCTGGGCAGCGTGTCCCTGCGCAACCGCCTCGCCTCGCGCCTGAACGTCGAGCTGTCGGCGGCCTTCGTCTTCGAATACCCGAGCATCAGCACGATGGCCCGTCACCTGGCGTCCCTGGCGCCTCGCGCCGCCGTGGCAGCGCGTCCCGTGGCCTCGGCGCCCCGGCCCCAGCTGCCGGTGCTGGTGATTGGCGCGGGGATGGGGGGCCTCAGCTTCGCCCGGCAGTTGGAGAAGGCCGGGACGTCCGTGGTCGTGATGGATGCGGCTCCGCGCGTGGGCGGCGTCTGGCGCACGCTGGCCAATGCGTCGTCCAAGCTGCAGATCGACTCGCCGGCCTACGACTTCGACAGCACCACGATGCCGTCGCCCGGGGGCCACAGCTGGAGGACGAGCTTCCCCTCACAGCAGGAGATCCTCACCGGCTGTCAGGACATGGCCGGGTCCCTGCTGGGCCCCGTGTATCTGGAGTCGCGCGTCCAGGCCGTGCGCAAGGTCGCGGACGCCGAATACGAAGTCACCTACCAGCGCGCAGGGCGGACGCAGCGGATGCGCGTGTCCGGCGTGGCCGCGATGACCGGCGGCCTGCACCGCCCCCGCCAGCACACGTTCCCGGGCGAGGACGCGTTCCAGGGGCACATCGGGTTGGGCATCTCCAACGACACGCCGCTGGCCTCGTTCCAGGGCGCCTCGGTGGTCATCGTGGGGCACGGCGCGTTCGCCGTGGAGAACATGCGCACCGCCCTGGAGAACGGCGCCCGGCACGTGACGCTGCTGTGCCGTCAGCAGCACATGGTGCTCTCCACGTTCTGCAACTGGCTGCTCAACTCGAGCAAGGGCGTCATGCCCGTGTCCGACGTGGTGAGCGTGATGCGCCCCTTCTACGCCGCGTGTGGCGTGGACGTGGAGTCTCTGGACTGCCTGGCGCGTGACGCGACGGGAGAGTGGACGATGGACCAGTCCACCGTTCCCGCCGGCTCCGACCTCTACTTCCTCGCCCAGCGCATGGGCCGGCTGCGCATCGTCGTGGGAGAGACGGACCACCTCACCGCCGACGCCGTGGTGACCCAGGCGGGAGAGACGCTCAAGGCCGACGTCTTCCTCAAGTGCCTGGGTTCGCACACCGATGATTCGGTGCTGCTCGGCCTCTTCGGGGAGGGCAGCCGCGTGCAGGGGTTGTGGATCAACGGCGACCCGAACCTCATCACCTACAACGACGGGGCGCAGGTGCCGCGCAGGGTCCGCTCCCTGATGTGCGCCAGCTACGCGTTCTTCGTGCAGGCCTTCGCGCCCGCCTACGTGCACTTCCGAGACGACCGCGACGCGCATGCGCGCGCCCTGGCCCGGCTCACCTCCGCGTCATCCACCAGCACCGACGCCGAGCGCGTGCTGCTGGAGCTGTGGGACTTCATCGAGCCGGCCAAGCGCGTGCTGTCCGAGCGCACCCTGGAGCTGCTCCCCTTCGAGCGCTTCCAGGTCGAGCGGGAAGCCGAGTGGGAGCGCTACAGCCGCATGCTGGGCGGCACCGGCGAGGAGGGCCGCGAGCTGTGGGCGCTGCTGGGCCCGGCGCTCTCGCTCGTGCACCGCCGCAACCCGCGCGCGCCCGTCGAGCAGCGCAGCCGCCACCCCCAGCTGGGCGACCTGTCGGTGTTCGTGCCGCGCCGCCCGAGGGTGTTGTTCCTTCCGGGGCAGGGGACCAACGCGCGCCTCGCGCGGATCCTGCTGGAGCGGACCGGGTGGATCGACCGCTCGCATCTGGACTTCGTCGTGCCGGACGCGCCGTACGAGATGCCGGCCTTCACCAACGCGCTGCAACTGGAGCAGGTGGGCCTGAGCCAGCTGGTCAGCACGGGGCTCTACGACAAGGGGGCTCGCTACCGCGAGTGGCGCGCGGGCTTCGAGGCGCTCTACGCGCGGCACCACCACGGCACCGCGTTCGAGGTGACCCCGGAGGTCCGCGAGCAGTGGGCGCTGACGTTGGGATACCTGCGCGAGGTGGTGCGGAGGTACGGGCCCTTCGACGGCATCGCGGGCTTCTGCGAGGGAGCGGCGGTGGCGTCCGTGGCGCTCCACCTCCAGGCGCGTGGAGAGGACCAGGGCCTGGGAACGGTGCGCTTCTTCGTCGCCATGTCGCCCTGGCGCTCGCCGCTTCATCAGGAGGAGGGGCTGTTCCGCCCGGACCGGCCGTTGTCGCTCCCCATGTTGCAGATCGTGGGGGAGAACGACATGGACGTGTTCCTGGGGGCGGCGCCGCACTTCTATTCGGACTACGCGCGCGCCACCGAGTTCCGGCATGCGGGACAGCACGTCTACCCGCCGTTCACCCCGGGGCTGGAGGTCCAGCTGCGCCAGCTGGTCGACTCGGGCGCGGAGGGCTGGGACCGCAGGACGGCGCCCTGAGCGTGGGGGCTCACGCGGCGAAGAGCTGGCGGAGCCGGGCCTGTCCGGTGCCCACTTCGAGTGGCAGCGAGAGGAAGTATTGAAGCTGCCACTTCTGGGTGCGGATGGCCTCCGGCACCACGGGCTTGGACCAGGGCGGGTAGACGCGGATGGCGCGTTTGCCGCCCTGCTGGGCGCGGGACATGACGCCCTTGTCCAACAGCGTCTTCCGGGGGAACACGAACTGCCCGCGGTGCGTCGCATCGGCCACGCTCACCACGACGATCGCCACGCCGTCATCGCTGTCGAGCGGGGCGATCTCCGCGCCAGGGGTGGGGCGCTTCCACAGCGTCACGAACTGGCCGATCTTGGTGGGCGTCGTCTTGGCCACACGGAAGACGACCTCCCGGCCATTGAGCCCCAGGCGGCAGGCGCCATACTCGGCGCTCTCTTCTTCGCGCACCGCCTGGGTCGTGACGGTCATCCCGGCCGGCACATAGGCATCCTGGATGGCGGCGAGCAGGTCCTGTGGAAGGTGACCCGAAGCGGGGTCATGGAGAAGCGGGCTCATGGGGCTCCTGAAAGGGCAGTGGCGCGCGGAGTTAAGAGGGCCAGGGGCCCGCCCTGTCAACCCCGGAGTCCTTCAGCCGACGAAGGCCCCGCCGTAAGATCGCGCAGGGGTAGGCTGCCCGGCATGCCGCTGAAGGTGATGACGCTCAACATCCTGATGGGAGGCGAGGACCGGATGCCGCTGCTCCTGGCCCTCATCGCCCGTGAGAACCCGGACGTGCTCGTGCTGCAGGAGTGTCTGGGCTGGGAGGACGGCGAGCGGCTCCGTCAGGTCGCCGCCGCGCTCGACCTCCCCGCCACCGAGGCCCACGTGCGGCTGGGCACCGCGCGTCCCCGTCCCAGCGGCAGCCGCTACCATGTCGCCGTCGCCAGCCGCTTGCCCCTGCGCTCGGTCCGCGCCCACGCCAATGCCCACTTCATCGGCCACTGCCTCCTCGAATGCGAGCTGGAGACGGGCGCGGAGCCGCTGACCCTCTTCGCGGCCCACTTCGACTCGCACCATGAGGCCCTGCGCTTCGTGGAGGCGCGCTACCTGCGCTCCCTGATCGACCCCGCTGCCTTCGGTGCCCGGGACTTCATCCTGGCCGGGGACCTCAACTCGCTGTCTCGCGCGGACCCCTATCCGGTGGACCTGGCCGACCGCGTCCGCCGCGCGCGGGTGGACAAGTACGGCCACCCGCCACGCTTCGACGTCATCGATGACCTGGAGTCCTTTGGCTGGCTGGATACGCTGCGCCTCAAGCCAGGCTCCTCCCCGTGGGCCACCGCCCGGCGCCAACGCGAGGGAGAGGTCATCGACTTCCGCACCGACTACGTCTTCGCCTCACCCGCGCTGGCCCGGCGGCTGCTCGTAGCTCACGTGGTGGACGTGGGCTCGGCCTCCGACCATCACGCCGTTACGGCGAGCTTCAGCGACGCGTGAGCCAACCCCTCACGCCAGTTCATGGCGCTGGAGGGACTCCGCCTCCGCCACGATGGCCGCGCGGATCTTCCCCTTCAGGGCCGCCTCGTTCTTGAGCACATCCTTGAGCGCGGCCGTCTTCCCGTAGAACACCCAGGTGGAGGAGTGGCTGCCTCCGCTCGGAGTGGAGACCCGCACCTCGAAGAAGCGCTCCAGCTTGCCCTTGTCCCCCGTCAGTGGGGCCACGCGGAACTCGACATCGCCTACGCCGTCCACGAGCGCTCCGCCCGCGAAGCGCGTGCTCAGCGCGGTGAACGCCCCCGTGTCGGGCACGCCCTGGAGCGCGCGCCCCGACAGCTCGTGGAGCGCGGCGCCAATCGCCTGTTGCAGCTTCTGTTCGTTCAGGACGATCTGCATGGGGCTCCTCAGGGTTGCTTGTATTTGGCCTTGATGGCCGCGATGGAGCGCTCGAGCGCCTGGATCCGTTCGATGCTCAAGACCGGACTCAGCCCCGGGGGCAGCGGGGGCGTGTTGGACGCCTGCCCGAGCTCCATCATGCGGGCGTGGATATAGGCCTGATTGAGGTACTGGAGGTATTGCGCCTGCTGCGCCTCGGTCAGCGCGGACATGGCCGTCTCCACGGGCTTGACCAGGTTCTGGAGCTCGACCTCCGCGGCCTTCGGCACGTTGCGAACGAGCGGCTTGCCCAGCATCACGTCGTAGGGGATGTGCTCGGCGTTGGCGATCGTCAGCACCTCCTTGCCGATGATCTGCAGCTCGCCCCGGACCCCGTTGCCATGCTTCAGGTAGGCGCACACCACCGTGTAGCCGCTGTCCATCAGCTTGGATTCGGTGATGCGCAGGGGCGGCTTCCCGCCTTCGAACGCCGCGATCTGCAACGCCTCCAGGTGCTCGGCGGTGAAGTAGGGCTTCCCGCCGGGCCCATGGAGGTTGTTGATCTCGATGACCTCCACCTCCCCCAGCCGGATGGCCTCCGCGAGCCGGTTCACCACCCGCGTCATCGCCGCTGGTGAGGTGTCCGACAGGACGAGCCGCGTCCCAATGGCGTCCCAGAGGTGGGTGATGGCCTCCTGGACGGTGGAGACCTTCGCCCCGAACCTGTCGACCGCGCGTTGCAACCGGTTGGCCGCGGAGACGGGATCCTTCGCGCGCGCCTGCACCGAGCCCATCTCCTTGAACACCCGTGCAATCAGGTTGCGAGCGGGCGTCAGCTCCTTCTCGTAGAGGGGCGCGGCCTGCTCGGCCAGCTCCGCGATGGTCGGCGAGGGAGGCTTTTCGCGCTCACGCAGGCGCTTTACGACCTGGCTGGGGCCGGGCACCTTGGACTTGCCCGCCGAGTGATTGGCGGCGCGTTCCTTGAGCCAGGACGAAAGCCGGGTCGAACCGAAGGCCTTCTCCACCGCGGTGCCCTTGAGCGCCTTGAGCGCGGCGCCAACGCCCTTG
Source organism: Corallococcus sp. CA049B (assembly GCF_003611685.1). Lineage (NCBI taxonomy): Bacteria > Pseudomonadati > Myxococcota > Myxococcia > Myxococcales > Myxococcaceae > Corallococcus > Corallococcus sp. CA049B. The sequence continues at coordinate 95,287 of NZ_RAWC01000007.1, forward strand.
GCCGCGGCCCACATCGCCAGGGCCTCGACCAGGACGCCCGCGAGGACCCCGATGGTCTCGGCCAGCTCTTGCGCCGCCTCGTCCAGCCGCTGCGCGTTCCCGCGCGCGTCCCACACCTTGCTGAAGAACTTCCCGAACGCGGCGCCAATCTTCTTGAGCGAGCTGAAGATCCAACTGGCCAGGAAGGCCAACCCCATCCACTCCAGGAGCGCGAGCCCCACCTCGAACCCCGCGGCCGCACCCGGCGCGGCCCCCGCTCCGCCCGCGAGCGCTCCCAGCGCGGCGCCCACCGCCGTGCAGATGGCGAGGAAGAGGATGGCGCCCACCGCCATCTCCAGGAGCGCGATGAGGACGGTGCGCAGGGCCTGCTCGACGTGCCGGGTGACCGCCTCGGGGATGTACTTCAGCGACAGTTTGATGGCCTCCCAGATGTCGCTCAGCAGCTCGGACACCCGCTGGAAGCCGGCCGCGAACGCGTCCACCACGTTGAAGCTGTATGAGCCCGAGTTGACGCTGCCGCGCAGCCCCTTGGCGAACTCCTTGCTGGGGATCCAGATGTATGTGTCGGCCTTGAACTCGAGCGACTTCCAGCCCGCCGTGGTGTTGGGAATGGCCCGCCGGTTGACCTGGGCGAGCACGGCCACGAAGAAGCGCAGGTCCGCGCCCCAGGCGTGCGCGACGTCGCCGTAGTAGGCCTCCGCGATGGCGATGGCCGTGCCACTCACGCCGCTGACGACCCGGTGGAGCCGGGCGTTCGGTTCGGGCATCGGGTGGCGCGGCGCGGACCAGACGTAGTCAGCGGAGACGAAGCCCACGCGCCCGTCCCGCGTGCTCACCGACAGCCAGCCGCCGGGCATCTGCGCGATCACCTGCACGGGGGTGTTGAACGCCAGGCTCCCCAAGACGTTGTTGCCCTGCTCGGGGCTGGAGCGCAGCTGGAGGGGCGGCGCCTTGTTCCACATGACGATGCCCACTCCTGTCTCTTATAC
>NZ_RAWC01000080.1:0-35049 GCF_003611685.1 Corallococcus sp. CA049B
GACGTGGGCCGGCCGCCTTCAACATCAACGAGGGGACCCCAAGTCATGAAGAGCCTGTTCAACGGAAGCGTGCTGTGCGCGGTGCTGGGTGTGGCGGCGGTGGCGTGGATTCGGATGGCGGTGTTCGTGGGGGGGCTCTTTCTCGTGGGGTGCGAGGAAGCCCGAGCCACGGCACCGCGCATCCCGGTGCTCGGCGAGGTGGGTGGACGGGTAGCGTCAGAGGGCGTGGAGGCCCACGTGTGGTCGCGGACCCTGATGGTTGGGGACCTGCAGGCTCCGCACGCGGTGGTGACCTCCAACGGGGACGTCCTGGTGGCGGCGACCTATCAAGAACCCATCGACCTGGGGGCGGGTCCCCTGCCCTTCAATCGCAACGTCGTGGCGCCACACCTGCTGGTGGCGCGGTATTCGTCGGAGGGCACGCTGCAGTGGGCGCGGGGCTGGACGCCCGGGCACGAGGCGCGCGCCCGCGTGGGCGGCCTGGCGGTGGACGCCTCCGACAACATCTTCCTCACGGGCATGTCCGCGGGCTTCACCCGCGACGGCGCCACGCTGCCGGAGGGGCCGTTCCTGGCCCGGCTGGACGGCGGCGGCGCGCTGGACTGGGTGCGCTCGCTGCCGGGTGAGGGCCCGGTGGCGGTGAACGGCGTCACGTCCGACCACCACGGGGGCGCGGTGCTGGTGGGGGACTTCGCTGGCGCGCGCGACCTGGGAGAGGGATTGAAGCGCACGCCCCCTGGCAGGCACGCGGGCTTCGCGTTGAGCGTGGGCCCCAGGGGTGAGCAGCGCTGGAGCCGCGTGTGGATGCCTTCAGGCGAGGGCGAGGTCTCCGCGCGAGCGGTGGCGGTGGATGTCTTTGGCGACGTGCACGTGGTGGGCGGCTACGCGGGGGCGGTGTCGTTTGGAGACGCCACGTTCGTCACCGTGCGCCAGCACACGCCCTTCGTGGTGAAGCTCACCCGGGACGGCGACCACGTCTGGAGTCATGACGTGCGCGGCACGGATGGCACGGCGGTGTCCGTGGCGGTGGGGGCGGACCGCGTCTTCGTGGGTGGAGGCTTCAGCGGCCGGCTGTACTTCCAGAAGACCTTCCACCGCGCGGACTCGCGCGACGGCTTCCTCCTGGCCTACGACGCGCAGGGCGGCCAGCAGTGGGCACGGACCTTCCCCACCGGCGCGCCGATGGTGGCCACCGACGACGCGGGCCAGCTGACGGTGGCGGGCGGCCACGACGGCGGTCTCGCCCTGGGCGGGGGAAGCCTGCCGCCGGGCCTGTATGTCGCGAAGCTGTTGCCGGAAGAGGGCACGTCGCTCTGGGTGCGCGGGTTCGCGAGCCCCGGCACCGTGGCCCAGGCCCGGGCGGTGAGCGTGGACGCCACCGGAGGCGTGCTGCTCGCCGGAGGCTTCAACCGGTCCATGCCGGAGGACGGACCGTCACGGCCGCTGCAGGACGGCTTCCTGCTCAAGCTGAGCCCTTGAGGAACTGCTCCTGGAGGATGGCCTCCAGCGCGTGAACCTCTTCGTCGGTGAGGAGCTCGAAGTGTGAGGCGCGCTTGGTGGCGGAGAGCCTGCCTTTGTTCTGGAGGACCACCTGGATGAACAGGTTCAACTGCCGGTCCGGCATGTCCACCACCCGCTCCATCTGTTCGCGGGCCTGACGGTAGCGAACGATGAACTCCAGCTCCTTGCGGAACTCCGTGCGGATGGTCTCCGCGGTCCACGCATAGAGGTCCTCCGCCATCCGCGTGCAATCGATTGCACGGTACAGGTTGCCGGTCTTCCCCTTCACCGTGACGTGCCAGTCCTCGTCATGCGTGTAGTCGACCTGCTGCATGAGCGGGACCGAGAAGGACTCCAGGCAGGCGTCATACTCGGAACTCTTCTGCAGCATCACCGCGGAGACGGGGAAGATGAGCCCCTGGGGCGTGAAACCCGAGCGCGACAGGATGTAGTGGATGAGCAGGCGGTGCAGGCGCCCGTTTCCGTCCAGGAATGGATGGATGAGGACGAAGCCGAAAGCCACCGCCGCCGCTTGAACGATGGGGTCCACACGCGCCCTCGCCATCCGCTCGAGGCTGGCGAGCAGTCCGCGCATGAGGGTGGGGACATCCTCGGGACGGGGCGGAAGGTAATGGACCTTCTGGTCGCTGAGTCCCACCGTCTCGCCGACGTAGTTCTGCTCCTGCCGGTAACCCGCCTCCGCGTAGCGAGGATCCACGGTCTGGTTCTGGATGGCGGTCAGCGCCGCTTCATCCAAGGTGTCCCATTGGGGAACCCGTCGCAGGAGGGCCACGTAACGCTCGGTGCGGTCCGGGCTTGGCTTCTCCCGCTCGATGGCGAACGAGGAGCGGGTCTCCTTGGCGTAGAGGTAGTTGATGGCCCGGCGGAGCACGTCCTCGTCGTACTCGCCCATGAGCCGGGAGACCTCCTTCGCCAGGTCCAGGCTGGCGAGGTGCATCAACCTCCCGGTGCGCCGGACCATGGGGCAGAAGTCCACGGTGCCCAGCAGGTTGTCGATGACGCGATGGCGCCGGCTCCGCTCCTCCGTGCCGGTGAAGTACATCTGGGAATCCAGCAACGGAACGTAGTTGCCGCTGGCCGCATCCGTCAGGTCCAGGCGGTTTCCGGTGAGGAACTCGTAGAGGAACCAGAGCCGCCGTGAGTACTGCCCGGTGGGCCGCTGCTGGATGTATTCCACGAGCCGTGGCTCCAGCGTCTTCCGGGGCACCTTCTCGAACAGGGCAGAGAGGATTTCGAGCGATACCCCTTCGTACTTGAGCGCGAACTCCAGCTGATGGAAGAGCCCTGGCTCCGGCGCGTAGGTCGGAGGATAGAGGACGATGCTCCGTCCCCCCTCGATGCGCTCGCGTTTCCCGCTTCCTGGCGCGACGAAGGATACCTGGTGATGCGGTAGCACGACGAGCTCGTGCGCCAGGATGATCCGGGCGTAACCGATGGGCTCCGCCTTGGGAGGAAGGTCGACGCCCAGGCGTGCACGGATGGCTTGACCGAACGGTTCCAGAAATCGTTCTCCAGAAGGAGAACGTAACCAAAATCGTTATCCGGCTCCAAGAATCGTTACGCCAGGGCCCTCATCGCCCAAAAGGCTTACGCCTCAAGCCCCGATGCCCTCGGGGTCCGTGACCAGCTCTCCGCCCAGGTGCATGCCCGTCTGGCAGCGGTAGTCCGTGACGAGCGACGCGGCCAGCACCTTCACGCCCAGGAGCACGTGCAGCGCCGCCGCCACCGGCGAGCGCTTCGCGTACCCCAGCACGAAGGGCGCCAGCACCGCGCCCAGGCCATAGGCGTAGTCCGCCAGTTCGTGCGCTTCGATGGGGATGAGCTTCGTGAGGCTCAGCCGGTAGTCCGTGAACAGCGACACGCCCACCGCGGCCCCGCCCAGCGCCCAGCCGGCCGCCTTCGCCTTGCTGTCACCGGACGCATTCCCCACCGCCACCAGCGCCGCGCCGCCCACGTAGTCCAGCACCGAGTGCAGGTCCTGCGACACCCAACGGCGCAGCGGCAGCCGGCCGAACAACGGACGCGACAGGATGCCCGCCGCCGCGCTGTGGTCCCTCATCCGGCGCCACTCGCGGCGCACGGCGCCCTCCGAGCGCGGAGGAACGGGGGGCAGCAGGGGCTCGGGGCCTCGGACCTCGTACATGACGTGACTCCTCTGCCGGCCGTCGTGGCCTTGCGAAGCAACGGTAGCCACGCCCTCACACCGGGGCGCCAGAGCGGCCCCCGCCCCACGCCCGCCTGCCTGTGCCAGCAGTGGGTAGGGGAGACGGCGACCCCGCGAACTGTTGGCTGCTCAGCAGGGGGGCTTCCACCCACCCCTTCCCGCCGGGCAGACTGTCGTTCGCACTCAGGCCCTCACATTTCGAGAGGACCGGCCGCTCCCGGGCGGTGGGTGCCGCGCCCCACCCAACAAAGAGAAGACGATTCATGGCTACTGGTACGGTGAAGTGGTTCAACGATGCGAAGGGCTTTGGCTTCCTCACTCAGGACGGCGGTGGTGAGGACGTGTTCTGCCACCACAGCGCCATCAACATGGACGGCTTCCGCACCTTGCAGGAAGGTCAGAAGGTGGAGTTCGAGGTGACGCGCGGCCCCAAGGGCCTGCAGGCGCAGAACGTCCGCGCAGTGGGTTGATTGCAACCCGCTCCGGGTCAGACCCAGAGCACGGAAGCCCGGTTCCGCTCACGCGGGCCGGGCTTCTTCATTTTTACAACCTACCGAGAAGGAATAACACGCAATTCCTTTCAAACCTTACACCCCGCCGGGAATGACGGGGGGGCTGGTGAAAGTCCGAAAGACGTCTGTTAGGCTTTGATGCTGCGAGGGAGGGCGCACCTATGTTCGAAGTCACCAACGATGTCAGCCGTCGGACCATCACTGCCCGCATGAGCGGTTTCATGCGGCCCAACGAAATGAAGGAGTACGTGGCCGTCTACAAGAAGGCCACGGACAGCTACGGCGGAGGGCGGCACCTGGTTCTGGCCGACATGCGGGGCCTGCGCCCGCTGGAGCCGGAATCCGCGAAGCTGTTCTCCGAAATCGTCGACCACGGGCGCAAGAATGGCTGCGCGATGTGCGCGCACGTGTCGGACTCCACCATCGCGCGCCTGCAGACGGCCCGCGTGGCGTCGGAAGCATCCCCCAACGACGACATCACCGTGGATTGTGTGTCGCTGGAGGAAGCGCAGAACCAGCTCGCCAAGGCGCGCGTGCGCCTGCTGAACGGCGAAGGCTTCTCGGCCGCTCGCTAGAGCTGCTCCTCCCGGGCAGGACGCCCGCGAACGCCCCGTCTCCGGCAAGGCCCGGAGCCGGTGGCCCGAAGCGGAAGACGCCCACCCGGGATTTGTTTCATCCCCCTTGTTTCAAATGAAAGGCGCGGGTGACGGCACCGTCACCCGCGCCTTCTTGTTTCCGGCCGTCAGGCCTCAGGCCGCGCGGTCGTGCGCCGCGGACGCGTCCACGGGGAGCGCGGAGTGCGGGCCCTGCGCGCGGGGCTGCTTCTTGCGGAAGGACAGCTTCTCCATCGCCGCGAACACCACCGGCACCACCAGCAGCGTGAGGAAGGTGGAGGTGATGACGCCGCCGATGACGGAGATGGCCATGGGGGCGCGGAACTCGGAGCCGGTGCCCGTGCCCACTGCGGTGGGCACCATGCCAATGGCCATGGCCGCGCTCGTCATGAGGATGGGGCGCAGGCGGCGGGGGCCAGCCTTGAGCAGGGCCTCGTCCACGGAGTCGCCCTCGCGCAGGTGCTGGAGCGCGCCGTCGATGAGGAGGATGGCGTTCTTCGTCACCAGGCCCATCAGCAGGATGACGCCAATCATCGCGCCCATGCTCAGGTGGTAGTTCGTGACGACGAGCCCCAGCAGCGCGCCCACGAGCGCCAGCGGCAGCGACACCATGATGGTGAAGGGGTGCTTGAAGGACTCGAACTGGCTGGCGAGCACCATGTAGATGAAGACGAAGGCCAGCAGGAACGCGATGCTGAACGCGCTGTTCTGCTCATCCAGGCTCTTCATCTGGCCGTCGTAGACGATGGCGTAGCCGGGCGGCAGCGGCTTTTCCGCGATGGCGGCCTTGAGCTTCGTGGCCACGTCACCCAGCGCGGCGCCCTTGGCCAACTGGGACACGACGGCCACCTGGCGCTCGCGGTTCTCGTGCTCGATGACGCTGGGGCCGTCCTTGAGGGACACCTCCGCCACGTCCGTCACCTGGTGAAGGCCCTTGGGCGTGGAGATCATCAACTGGCGCACGCGCTCCGGCGTGGCGCGGTCCTCCTCGCGCAGGCGCACGCGGATGTCCGTCTCGTCCGTGCCCTCGCGCAGCTTGGCCGTCACGTCACCGTCGATGGCCAGCCGCAGCTGCGCGGCGAGCGCCCCGGCGGACAGGTCCATGTCCGCGGCCCGCGCGCGGTCGATTTGAATCTGGAGCTCCGGCTTGGCCGGGTTGGCGTCCACGCGCACGTCGGAGGTGCCCAGGGTGCGCAGGATGCCGGCGACGCGCTCGGCCTCCTCGTTGACGCGCTTCAGGTCCGGGCCCACCACGCGCACCATGATGGGGAACCAGTCGCCCAGGCCCTCGATGGTCGGCGGGTCCGACAGCGTGATGGAGGTGGAGACCAGGTTGGGGACCAGCAACGCGCGGACCTCCTCCTTCAGGGTGCCGATGTTCTTCGTGCGCCGGTCCTTGCCCACCGTGAGCACGCGCAGGCGCGCCTTGTAGACGTCTCCGTTGGGGCCGACCGTCGTGTAGATGTCCGTGACCTCGGGGATCTTCTTGAGCAGCGCCTCCGCCTCCGCGGCGCGCTCCGTCGTTTGAGACAGGTTGGAGGAGTCCGGCAGCTGCAATTCGACGAGGAGCTGCGAGCGGTCCTCCGCGCTCATGAACTCCACGCCCAGGCGGCTGGCGGCGCCGAAGGACAGGAACAGCGCCAGCACGGTGAGGCCGGCGGTGGTCCACTTGTGGCGCAGCACCCAGCCCAGGATGCGGGCGTAGGTGGACTCCGTGGCCTCCAGGAAGCGGCGCAGCGCGCGGAAGACGGCGGGCTCGTTCCGCTGCTCGCCCGGCTGGTGCGCCTTGGCGAAGCGCGCGGACAGCATGGGGTCCAGCGTGAAGGAGATGAACAGCGAGATGAGCACCGCCACGGAGATGGTGATGCCGAACTGCTTGAAGAACTGACCCACGATGCCGGGCATGAAGGCCACGGGGATGAACACCGCCACCAGGGCCAGCGTGGTCGCGAGCACCGCCAGACCCACGTCCTTCGTGCCGTTGGACGCGGCGCTCATCGGGTCTTCGCCCTGCTCCAGCCGGTGGGTGATGGCCTCACGCACCACCACCGCGTCGTCGATGAGCAGACCGATGGCCAGCGACAGGGACAAGAGCGTCATCTGGTTGAGCGAGTAGCCCAGCACGTACATCACGAAGAACGTGCCGATGACGGACGTGGGCAGCGCGAGCGCGGAGATGAACGTGCCGCGCGGGTCCAGGAGGAACATCAGGATGATGAGGACCGCCATCAGGCCGCCGAAGATGAGGGCGACCCACACCTCGTGGGTGTTGGCGCGGATGAGGTCCGACTGGTCGATGAGCAGCGTGGCCTGGAAGCCCTGCCCCACCACCGGCGTCATGTCCGCGAGCGTCTTCTTCACCGCGTCGCTGACGCTCACGGTGTTGGAGCCCGGCTGCTTCACGATCTCCAGCACCACGGCGTCGCGGGCGTTGAGGCGCGCGGTGGTGCGGCGCTCGGCGACGCCGTCCGTGACGGTGGCGACCTCCTCCAGGCGCACCTGCGCGCCGGTGCTGCTCCGGGCGATGGGCAGCTTTCGCAGGTCCTCCACGCTGCGGAACTCGCCCATGGCGCGCACGGTCAGCTCGTTGGGCCCCACCTGCAGCCGGCCCGCGGGCAGGTTGAGGTTCTCCATGGCGATGCGCTGGGACACCTGCGACGGCGCGATGCCCACCGCGCGGGCCTTGTCCAGGTCGATGTCGACCTGGATTTCGCGCGTGTCGCCGCCGGTGATGCGCACCTCAGCCACGCCGGACAGCTGCGCGAGCGCGGGCTTGATGCGGTCATCCAACAGCTTGCGCAGCGCCTGGGACTTCATGTCCGCGGAGATGGCGTAGGTGAGGATGGGCGCGGCGGACAGGTCCACGCGGCTGACGATGGGCGCGTCCGCGTCCGTGGGCAGCTTGTTGACGGCCTGGCCCACCTTGTCGCGCACGTCCTGTACGGCGGTGTCCAGGCTGGTGCCCAGCGTGAAGGACACCACCACGGTGCCCAAGTTCTCACGGCTGAAGGAGTGGATTTTATCCACGCCGCTGATGCCGGCGACCGCGTCCTCCAGGGGCTTGATGACCTGGGTCTCGATTTCGCCCGGGCCCGCGCCCTTGTAGAGGGTGTTGACCACCACGATGGGGAAGCTGACGTCCGGGTAGAGGTCGGTGCCCAGGCGCTTGAGGCCCATCACGCCCAGCACGATGAGCAGCAGGGACACCATGGCCGTGAACACCGGCCGCCGGATGGAAACGTCACTGAGAATCATGGGAAGAGCTCACGCACGCCGCGCGCGAAGGAGGGCCGCGGCGAAAAGGGGCGGCTTGCGGCTACTTCACGGAGACGCGGGTGCCGGGGGTCAGGGAGGGCGTGGGGTAGTCCACCACCTGCTGGAGGACGGCCGCGGCGCGCACCACCACCTCGCGGTCGCGGCGCTCCAGCACCTGCACGTCCACGCGCTGGAGGGTGCCGTCGCTGACGACGAGGACGTGGTCCCCGTTGGAGGAGGACAGCGCCGTGGTGGGGAGCAGCTGCGCTTCCTGCGTCTCGCCCAGCTTCAGCATGGCGCGCGCCAGGGTGTGGGCCACGAAGCGGCCGTCCGCGTTGGGCACGGCGATCTCCACCGGGATGCGGCGGGTGGTGCGGTCCGCGGAGGGCAGGATGGTGCGCACCACGGCCTCGTCGGTGGACGCGCCGTTGCCCAGCGCCGCCACGCGCACCTTGGTGCCAGGCTTGAGCAGCGCGCGCGCGCCTTCCGCCACGGTGGTGCGGAAGACGAGCGTGTCCAACTGCTCCAGCGTGAAGAGGGGCGCGCCCGGCCCCACCGTGGCGCCGGTCTGGTCCGGGGACTCAATCAGCGTGCCCGCGAAGGGCGCCTTCAGGTCGTGCCGGCGGCGCGACGCGCGGGCCTGCGCCAGCTGCGCCTTCGCGGCCATCACCTGCGCCTGGGCCTGCGCGGCGGCGGCCACGGCGTTCTTGTGCTGCTGGTCGCTGACGCCGCCGCCGGTGCTGAGCTTCTCCGTGCGCTCGGCCGCGTCCTTCGCCATGGAGGCGGCGGCCTCCGCGGCGGCGACGGCGGCCTCCGCGCCGGCCACCTGCGCGTCCGCGATTTCGGAGTTGAGCTGGGCGAGCATGTCGCCCTTCTTCACGGCCTGGCCCTTGTGGATGCGCACCGTCTCCAGGCGGCCGCCCACCTCGAAGCCGACCTGGAGGCCCTGGGCGGGGTACAGCGTGCCCGTCACCTCTTCCGACTGCGAGGCCTGCACGCCGCGCGCGGAGACGACCTTCACGGCCGGCGCCGGCTTTTCCTGGCCGGCGGCCGGGACGGCGGGCGGCGAGGACGCGGCGTCCGCCTTGTCGCAACCGGAGAGCGCGAGCGCGGCGGCCATCCCCAGGGCGGTGAAGGCGCGGGAGGTGGAGGGCTTCGTGGACGGTTTCACGGGCGTTTCCTTGGCGGGCGGTGCGGGTGGTCCGCGCGGGCGTGGCGCCGGCGCGTGGAAGGCGGTGAAGAGGGACGCGCGAGGGCGGCGGGCGTCGCGGGCACGGCCTCGCGGGGCAGCGAGCCTTCGTGCATCAGACGCTGGAGGCCCACGGCCCAGGTGGCCAGGTCCGGCTTCTGCATCAGCCGCCCCATGCGCCGGGCCAGCAGCAGATAGGTGCCCACGATGAAGGAGCCGAAGAGGCTGGGGTCCACGTCCGGGGTGTCCGGATGCTGGCCGCGCAGGTGGTGGAACTCCCGGGCGATGCGCTCCACCTCGCGGTCCACCACGTCCCACATGACGGACTCGAAGGCGGTGCCCTGGCTGCCCACGATGAGCGCCGTGACGAGCTCACGCTGCTCCCACATGAGCTCCAGCATCTCCACGTCGAGCGCGGCCTCCATGCGCAGGAAGTCGCGGTAGCGCTCCGAGCGCGTGGCGACGTCCCCGGGGCCCGGCAGGCCGCTGTAGTCGGCGCGGAAGCGCTCCATGCAGGACATGCGCTTCGTGGTCAGCCGCTCCAGCGCCTCCAGGAAGTCCTGCACCAGCGCCGCGAAGAGGGCCTCCTTCGAGGGGAAGTGCAGGTAGAAGGCGCCCTTGGACAGGCCGCTGGCGGCGGTGATGTCGCTGATGCGCGCGCCCTTCACGCCCCGCTTCGCGAACTCCGCCCGCGCGGACGCGATGAGCGCGCTGCGGGCTTTGGGGTCGGCGGGGCGGGGCATGGCGGACGCATTCCTAACCCGCCGGTCAGAAATAGGACAGTCGTTGCTGAACGCCGGGTCAGGAATCCGAGGGGCGTGTCGGCGGAGGGCGCAGGAGTGCGGAGCAGAGCGGACACGCGGGCGGGGCGTGGGGGGCGTCCCGGCGGTGCAGGTCCAGGATGGCGCGGGACACCTCCGCCAGCTCGCGGCGCACCTCTCGGCGGGCGCCCTTCACGCGCTGGATGCGCATGTCGTCGTAGCCGGTGGTCTGGTGGCGCATCCAGGCGATGACGGCGGCCTCCGCGCGCCTCTCAATGGGGATGCGCTCCGTGCGGGCCACGGTGCCGCTGCCCACGGGGGTGGCGTGGCCGGCGACCATCACGGCCAGGCGCTTGGCGTGGGGGAGCCACGCGGGGCTGAAGGCGAGGAAGCGCAGGACGGCGTTGGCGAAGTCGACCTCGTACTCGGCCTGCTCCTTGGCGCGGCGCTCGCGGCCCTGGGCCAGCTTCTTCGCGTAGGCGGGGGTGGCGCGCTCGTCCTCCAGGGCGGCCCTGGCGTGGACGATGTGGGCCTCCGGCGCCCACACGCCCCGGGAGAAGAGCTTGCGGCCCACCTTCTCCACCACGGTCCAGGAGGGGCCGGCGGCCTTCACGCGGCGGGTGAGGCCGGCGTCGCCGGGGGGGAGGAGGGCCCAGCCGTCAGGGACGGTGAGCAGGCGGCCGTCCTGGGCTTTCACTCGGCGGGGGTCGGCCGTGGGGCCGACCGTCAGGGAATCAGGCATGGGGGCGGGTCCGAAAGGGCCGGCTGCATAGCACGCCCCCTCGCACCCTGGTAAATGCCCCGGGAACGCGCGCCGCGGGACGGACTCCGCGCGTGCGAGGAGGCCACTCTCGACGTGGGAAGCGCTGGCATGTCCCTACTGAGGCTCACCTTCCTCGGCACCTCCGCCGCACAGCCCACGCTGCATCGCGGCCTCTCCGGCCTGGCGGTGAAGGCGGACGCGGATCTGCTGCTGTTCGACTGCGGGGAGGGCACCCAGCGGCAGATGGTGCGCTTCGGCACGGGCTTCACCGTGGACGCGGCGTTCTTCACGCACTTCCACGCCGACCACTACCTGGGGATCATCGGCTTCCTGCGCACGCTGGGGATGATGGGCCGCGCCGCGCCCATGCACCTCTATGGGCCTCCTCCCGCCCGCCGGCTCTTGCACCAGGCCGTGCACCTGGGGCTGGAGTCGCTGGCCTTCCCGGTGGAGATCCACGAACTGAAGGACGGGGACACGGTGCGCCGCAATGGCTACACCGTGCAGGCGGTGGGCGTGGACCACCGCATCCACGCGCTGGGCTACGTGCTGGTGGAGGACGGCCGCCCGGGGCGGTTCCACCTGGAGAAGGCGCGGGAGCTGGGCGTGCCGGAGGGGCCGTCCTTCGGCAAGCTGCAGAAGGGCGAATCCATCACGCTGCCGGACGGGCGCGTGGTGAAGCCCGAGGACGTGCTGGGCGAGCCGCGGTCCGGGCGGCGGCTGGTGATTTCCGGTGACACGCGGCCGTGCCCGGCGCTGGTGCAGGCGGCGAAGGACGCGGACCTGCTGGTGCACGAGTCCACCTTCTCCGACGACGAGCAGGCGCGCGCGCTGGAGACGCGGCACTCCACCGCGCGGGAGGCGGCCCAGGTGGCTCGGGACGCGGGGGCGAAGCGGCTCATCCTCACCCACCTGTCCAGCCGCCACGACACCGACCCCGGACGGCTGCTCACGCAGGCGCGCGAGGCGTTCAAGGGGCCGGTGGAGGTGGCCTTCGACGGCCTCACCGTGGAGCTGCCGCTGCGCGACTGACGTTGGGGGTCGCGCGGGCGGCAGCCCGGAAGCGGTGCGGCGGACTACTCGATCTTCTTCGCCTCGGCCTTGAGGGCGGCGGCGGCGTCGGGGTCCACCTTCTGGAGCAGCTCCCACTCCAGCTCGGAGTCGCGCCGCATCTGCGAGTTGCCGGCGCCGACCGAGGACTCCCCCGTCTCCTTGGCGCGGCCGTCGGTGCTGTCGGCGGCGCGGGACTCGGAGCGGTCCTGGCGGCGGAACTCCACGGCGCACTGGCCGGGCCCCCGCTCGAAGCCGCGCACCAGGTAGCGCGCGTAGGACGTGCCCAGCGAGGACGGGGCGCTGGTCATCAGCCACTCCGTCGTGGTCTCGAAGCCGGTCTGCGTGTTCGTCACGGAGAAGCCCTTCTCCTTGACCAGGGCCAGGGCCGCCGGCCACACCTCCGCGATGGGCTTGCGGTAGACGTGCCCCATGGCCTTGTCCTCCAGGTACGACTGCTGGCGGCGCGCGGCGCAGCCGCTGAAGGCGAGGGCGAGGACGGACACCACGAGCAGCGCCGAGGCGCGGGACGATTTCGAGGGATTCATTGCTCCGGACTCCATGAAAGGGAAGACGGCTGCGGAATTTCGCCCGGTGCGGGCCTGGAAGCCAAGTCCAGGCCCGGCCGGGAGAGGGTTACCTCCACCGGGCAACCTTCATTTGGCTAGAGCCCGGCCGCCTTCCGGTGATGCGTCCGGCGCCGCACATCCGTACACACGAAGCCGTCCGGGGGGCCGGTGGCGGGGCCATGCTGGCGGGCGGACATGATTCCCATCAGCGACGACAACCCGACCCTGCGCACCCCGGTGATGACGTACCTCCTGCTCGGGGCCATGGGCCTCACCTGGGTGTTCTTCCAGGGCGCGGGCTTCAACGTGGTGCGGCTTGCCACCAGCGTCTGCGAGCTGGGCATGGTGCCCGGAGAGCTCACCGGCCGCGCGCCGCTGGGTCAGGCGGTGCCGCTGGGGGACGGGCTCGCTTGCGTGGTGGACAACGAGGCCATCAACCGCCTCACGCCGCTCACGTCCATGTTCCTGCACGGCAGCTGGGGGCACCTGCTGGGCAACGTGCTGTTCTTCTGGGTCTTCGGAAACAACATCGAGGACAGCATGGGGCGCCTGCGCTTCCTCGTCTTCTACCTGGTGTGCGGGCTGGTGGCGGCGGCGGCGCACGTGGCGGTGGACCCCACGTCGCCGGTGCCCACGGTGGGCGCGTCCGGCGCCATCGCGGGCGTGCTGGGCGCGTACCTGGTGCTCTATCCGCGCGTGCGCGTGAACATGCTGTTCATCATCTTCATCCTCATCCGCGTCTTCCCCATCCCCGCGTGGGCCGTGCTGGTGTGGTGGTTCGTGCTCCAGGTCATCACCGGCCTGCCGCAGCTGATGACGCTGAGGCCGGAGGTGTCCGGCGGCGTCGCCGTGTGGGCGCACATCGGCGGGTTCGTGGCGGGCATGGTGCTGATCAAGCTCTTCGAGAACCCCCGCTTCACCTCGCAGCGCACGACGTGGCGGCACCGGATGCACCCGGACCACCCTTGAGGCGAGCGAGCGGGCAGGCCCCCGCAGGCCCGGGATGCGGACGCGAGGGAGCGCCCCGACATTGGGGGAAGGTGTTCTTCGCGCCGTGAGGAGGCGGGCATGGGAGCGGACACGAAGTCGGAAGGGCTCTGCGTGGACACGCCGCCGGCGCGCAAGCGGGTGCTCATCCTGGGGGGCGGCTTCGCGGGGATGTACGCGGCGCTGCACCTGGAGCGGCGGCTGGGGAAGCGGGACGACGTGGAGGTGACGCTCGTCAGCCGCGACAACTTCTTCCTCTTCACGCCCATGCTCCACGAGGTGGCGGCGAGCGACCTGAGCGCGACCGCCATCGTCATCTCCCTGCGCAAGCTGCTGCCGCGCATGACGTTCGTGGAGGGCGACGTCAGCGGGCTGGACCTGGAGTCGAAGCGGGTCACGGTGGCGCACGGCGGGCTGGACGGCCACAGCCACACGCTGGAGTACGACTTCATGGTGCTGGCCATGGGCTCGGAGACGAACTTCTTCGGCAAGCCGGGCCCGCGCGACTACACGCTGACCATGAAGACGCTGGGCGACGCGATGCTCCTGCGCAACTGCCTGGTCGACCGGCTGGAGGAGGCGGACGCGGACTGCATCGCCACGGGCGCGCGCAACGCCATCGTCACCTTCGTGGTGGTGGGCGGCGGCTTCGCGGGCGTGGAGACGGCGGGCGCCATCAACGACTTCATCCACGGCGCCCTGCCCTTCTATCCCAACATCCAGCACGCCAACGTGCGCGTGATGCTGGTGCACGGCGGCAAGGAGGTGCTGCCGGAGCTGGGCGAGGACCTGGGCGCGTACACGCGCAAGAAGCTCATCGAGCACGGCATCGAGGTGCGCACCGGCGTCCACGTGAAGGACGTGACGGCGGCGGGCGTGGAGCTGCCGGACGGCACGGTGGTGCCCACCAAGACGGTGGTGTGGACCGCGGGCGTCACGCCGCCGTCCCTGCTGTCGACGCTGCCGTGCGAGAAGGAGCGCGGGCGGCTCAAGGTGAACGAGCGCATGGAGGTGCCCGGCTTCCCGGGCGTCTGGGCGCTGGGGGATTGCGCGTCGGTGCCGGACGTCACCCAGGGAGGCAAGCCCTGCCCGCCCACCGCGCAGCACGCGCTCCGACAGGGCGTGACGGTGGCGGGCAACGTGTGCGCGGCGCTGAAGGGGCAGCCGGGGAAGCCGTTCCGCTACCGGATGCTGGGGCAGCTGGCCACGATTGGCCAGCGCTCGGGCGTGGCGCGCATCCTGGGGCTGAAGTTCTCCGGCAGGTTCGCGTGGGTGCTCTGGCGCACCATCTACCTGTTCAAGCTGCCGAAGCTGGAGACGAAGGTGCGCGTGGCCATGGGCTGGACGCTGGACCTGTTCTTCCGCAAGGACGTGGTGCAGCTCATCGGCCCGCGTGAGTTGGATCAGCTCACGCTGCCGGCGCTGCCGCTCAACAGCCGCCAGCAGGTGCGCCAGGTGCAGGCGCTCCAGCCGCGCTCACAGCACTGAGCGCCGCTTCTGGCTCAGACGAGCGGCGGCAGGTGGTGCAGCAGCCGCTCCAGGTCCGGCTGGAGCTCGTCCGGCGTGGCGGTGGCCAGCTCCTCGTGGGCGTGCGTGCCCCAGGTGACGGCGTACGTCTTGAGGCCCGCGGCCTGGCCCGCGCGCAGGTCCAGCGTGGTGTCACCCACCATCCACAGGCCGCTGGTGCCCAGCGCCTTCAGGGCGTGGTGGATGACGTCCGGCGCGGGCTTGTGCGGGAAGCCGTCCGTGCCCTGCACGTGGTGCAGCAGGCCGCCCAGCCCCATCGCGTCCACGAAGCGCCGCGCCATGTCGCCGCGCTTGGTGGTGGCGACGGCGAGCAGGTAGCCCCGCTCGCGCAGCGTGCGCAGGACGCGCTCCACGCCGGGGAAGGGCCGGGAGCGCCGGTGGAAGTTCAGCGGGTAGTGCTCGCGGTAGGCCACGCAGAGCGTGGTGGCGTGCTCGGGCGCGAAGCGCGTGTACATGGCCTCCAGCGGCTGACCGATGAGCGCTCTCACCTCCGCGACGGAGGGCGCGGGCAGACCGTGGTGCGTGAAGCCGTGGAGGAAGCTGTCGATGATGTCCGGCAGCGAATCCACCAGCGTGCCGTCCAGGTCGAAACAGATGCCGCGAGGGGTCACAGTGCTCACGCGCTGTTCCATACGCCCTCCGGGGCCGCGTGTCCCTATGCTTCCACCCGCCGTGCGCTCCCTCTCCTGGACGGGTGCGCTAGCGAGGGGGAGACATGCGACGCACGAAGCAGGAGGACGGCTTCTGGGTAGCCCCGGAGGTGCCCGGTCTGGAGCTGCACCAGGCGGCCTACACCCGGTGGACCTTTCCGAAACACTCGCATGATGTCTTCTCCCTGTGTGCCTACGACGCGGGCGCGCAGTCGATGCACCTCCAGGGGCAGCGGGTGTTGGCTTCGGTGGGCAGCCTCCTCGCCGTTTCCACGGGGGAGATGCATGAGGGCCGCGCCGCCGACTCCACCATCGGGTGGGCCTACCGCATCCTCTACGTCCCGCCCGCGTTGCTCATCCGCGCGGCGGAGGAGACGGGAGCGCCCGCGGGCACCCTGCCCGGCTTCGCGTCACCCATGCTCCAGGACGCGGCGCTGATGGAGCGCTTCACCGTCACCTTCGACGCGCTCAAGGGCGGCGCCGTGTCCCTGTTGGAGCGCGAGGAGCGGCTGCTGGGATTGCTGGTGGCGCTGCTGCGCCGGCACGCAGGGCTGCCGTACCGGCGTCGGGCCACCGCGTGCGCGCGGGGCGTGAAGCGGGCGCGGGAGCTGCTGGAGGCACACCCCACGCGCAACCTGTCGCTGGAGATGCTCGCGCGTGTCGCGGGGCTCAGTCCGTGGCACCTGGTGCGCGCGTTCCACCGTCAGTTCGGCCAGACGCCGCAGGTGTTCCAGCGGGCCCTGCGGCTGCGGCTCGCGCAGGAGCTGCTGGCGGGGCCGCTGCCCATGGCGGAGGTGGCGCTCGCGGCCGGGTTCACGGACCAGAGCCACCTCATCAAGCACTTCGGCCGCACCCTGGGCGTCACGCCCGGCGAGTACCGGGCCGCGGCGCACGCGGGGCGTGGACCGCGCAAGCACGTACAATCCCGCGCGCCCGTGCGTCCGTAGCTTGGAGCCCTCTTCTCAAGGAGGGGTCCACACATGCTGAAACACATCCTCGCGGTGTCGATGCTCATGGGCTGCGCGCCGGACGCAATGCCAGACGAAGCGGCGCCGGAGCCTGTCCCTTCTTCCGATGAAGCACTGGAAGCACAGGGCCGGGGCGCGGTGGTGCTGCCGCCGGGAGCCCGCGTCCACGGCCGCCCCATCACCGCTTGGGCGAAGGAGTGGTACCGCTGGCACTTCCGCGTGCCGGCGGACCGCAGCCCCATGCTGCGGCTGGAGCAGGACTGCGACGAGGACCAGGACGGCCCCGTCTTCTTCGTGCCCACGTACGACCTGGACACCACGTATCAGCGCACCTGCCGCGTCCCCCGGAACCGGCCCGTGCTGGTGCCGCTGTGGGTCATCATCAATGACTACCCGTGCCCCGACCCGTCCTTCGAACCGGCGCCGGGCCAGACGCTGGAGGACTTCCTCCGCCAGGGCGCCCTCGACTTCAACGACGGCACGCAGGACCTGGTGGTCACCGTGGATGGCCGGCGCGTGGACACCCGCCGCCACCGTCACACCAGCGGCCTGTTCACCTTCGACGCGGACCCCAGCCTCGTGGGGAAGATTCCGGACCCGTGCCTCGTGGGGGGCGAGCAGCGCGGCGTGACGGACGGGTGGTGGCTGATGCTCCAGCTCTCCCCGGGCGAGCACGTGGTGCGCGTGCAGGCCCTGGCGCCCTTCGGCGCGCCCGTTGATTACACATACACGCTGCGAGTGGGGCGGTAGTCGCAAGACCGGCTCTCCAGACTGGCCGTCGCGCGGGGCGTGCGTCAGAGTGCCGCGCGCGATGTCCCGGGACCTTCCTGCCCGGGCGAACGGTCACGGCGGGTGCGCGGATGATGCGAGGACGTCTCGGTTGGATGCTGGGGGCGCTGGTCCTGTGTGCGGGCGCGGGCTGCTCGCGGCGCGTGCCGGAGGGAACGCCCGCGGAGCACGCGGTCGCGGACGCGCCCACGGTGTACGTGGCCAGGCGCATCCGCACGCTGGATGCCGCGAAGCCGGACGCGCAGGCGCTCGCCGTGCGGGACGGCAAGGTGCTGGCCGTGGGCACGCGTGCGGAGGTGCTCGCCGCGGCGGGCGCCACCGCGCGCGTGGTGGAGCTGGGTGACGTGACAGTGGTCCCGGGCCTCACGGATTCGCACGGGCACCTGGCGGGGCTGGGCCAGGCGCTCGCGGGCGTGCGGCTGGAGGGCACCACGTCGCTGGCGGAGGTGCGCCAGCGGCTGGAGAAGGCCCCGGCCACCGCGTACCAGGGCGACTGGCTGGTGGGCCAGGGCTGGGACCAGAACGACTGGGATACGCCTCGCTTCCCCACCGTCGCGGACATGGGCGAGCACCTGAAGGACACGCCCGTGGCGCTGTGGCGCATCGACGGGCACGCGCTGTGGCTCAACGGCGCGGCGCTGAAGCGCGCGAACATCACCCGCGATACGAAGGACCCCGAAGGGGGCAGCATCCAGCGGCTGCCGGAGGGCGAACCCAGCGGCGTGCTCATCGACAACGCCATGGACCTGGCGCTGAAGGCGCTGCCCCCGCCCACGCGGGAGCAGCACGAGGCGCGCATGCGCGCGGCGCTGGAGCACTGCGCGCGCGTGGGCCTCACCGGCGTGCACGACGCGGGCATGGACCTGCGCACGTTCCGCCTGTTCCAGGACTGGGACAAGGCGGGCACCCTGTCCCTGCGCGTCTACGCCATGGCGGATGGCCAGACGGACGACCGCGTGCAGTACCTGAAGGACGGCCCCTTCCAGGGCAAGCTCCTGACGATGCGCGCGGTGAAGCTCACCCTGGACGGCGCGCTGGGCAGCCGGGGCGCGGCGCTGGGCGCGGCCTACAGCGACGAGCCCGGCCACCGCGGCCTGCTGCTGCTGTCCCCGGAGGAGTACGCCTCGCGCGTGCACGCCTTCGTGGGCCGCGGCTTCCAGGTGGCCACGCATGCGATTGGCGACCGCGCCAACACGCTGCTGCTGGACACGCTGTCACGGGAGCTTTCGGCCACGGGGACGAAGGACGCGCGCCCCCGCGTGGAGCACGCGCAGATCATGACGGCCGAGGACATCCAGCGCCTGGGCGCGAACGGCTTCATCGCGAGCGTGCAGCCCACGCACGCCACCAGTGACATGCCCTGGGCGGAGAAGCGCGTGGGCGCGGAGCGCATCCAGAACGCCTACGCGTGGCAGAAGCTGAAGGCCGCGGGCGCCGTGCTGGCGCTGGGCAGCGACTTCCCGGTGGAGCGGCCGGACGTGCTCGCGGGGCTGTACGCGGCGCGCACGAGGCAGGACGCCAGCGGCCAGCCTCCGGGCGGGTGGCACCCGGACCAGCGCCTGAGCGGTGAGGAGGCGCTGGAGGGCTTCACGGTGGGCGCGGCCTGGGCCTCCTTCGCGGAAGCCCAGCGCGGCCAGCTGAAGCCGGGCATGGACGCGGACTTCGTGGCGCTGTCGGTGGACCCGGTGGACGCGCCCCCGGCGGACCTGCTCACGGCGCAGGTCCGGCTGACGGTGGTCGCGGGCCGCGAGGTGTTCCGCGCGGACGCGAAGTAGCTACAGGTCCGCCTCGTAGGAGAGCGACTCGATGCGCTGGTTCGTCTCCGCCTGCAGGCGGGTGCGCTCCTGCTCGAGTCGCTCCAGCTCCCGGCCGATGATCTCCAGCCGGTCCTCCTGCGCGTTGAGCTTGGTGACGAAGCGCTCCACCAGCTCGCGCTGGGACGCGCCGCTCTTGAGCGAGTCGATGTTGGAGCGGATCCGCTCCTGGTCCTTGAAGAGCTGGGTGCGCTCCTCGTTGAGGCGCTGGAGGTCGCGGGCGACGTTCGACAGCTTCTCGCGCAGGGCCACCACGTCGCGCAGGGCCTGGGCGACGCGCGGGTCGATGAAGCGCGAGTCGAGGAAGAACGCGACCTCGTCCAGCCCCAGGTTGCCGAGCGCGTACTGGCGATGGCCCTTGCTGCGCTCGGTGATGACGAGCGTGTCGGAGGCGCCCGGGGCCAGCTCTCGCTTGAAGCGCCAGAAGCCATCCGTGGTCTCCGCGGGGGTGGCCGTGTCCTTCAACTCCCAGCCGGTGCGCGGGTGCTCCACGAAGAGCACCTGGGGGCGCTTCGCCTTGTTGCGCGCGAGGACCTTCCTGCGGCGCAGGTGGAAGAACTCCACCACCAGGGTGCCCCGGTTGATCCGCGCGCGGAACACCGGGCCGTCCTCCCGGTCCTCCTCCACGGACACGACGCAGGACAGCTCGACAGCATAAGGGACGAAGCGCGTGTCATCGGGCTTGAGCGTGTCGAGCATCGCCTCGCCCACGTAGGTCTCGTCCTCGGTGATGGTGACGGGGCCGCCCTCCAGCGTGAGGCCGGTGGTGTTCTTGAACTCGATGCAGGCCATCGGGTTCTTCTCGCGCGTGGCGCGGTTGTAGAGCAGCACGCGGCGGCCCTCGAAGGGGCGGTGCACGATGGGGACGAGCGCGCTCTGGTTGCGGTGCACGGTGACGGGGCGGTCCACGCCGTACTCGAAGAGGTCGCCCACCTCCTTGGTCAGCGTCGTCACCGAGGTGCTCTGCTCCAGCGCCTCGCGCATGCCGCCGCGTCCGCCACCGCCAATCATGGGGCCGCCCTTGCTCCGCATCATGCGGGGCGCCGCCGCGGGCGCGGCCATGGAGGGCATGATGGGGGACGCCATGTCCGCGGAGGAGCCGAAGGAGTCGTCCACGGACTCCATCATGGGCTCGGAGGGGGCGCTCTCGTAGGCCTCCTCCGGGATGACGGGCGCGACGCCGGTCTCCGAGCGGACCTCCACGACGGGGCGGCGCAGGTAGCGGGGGTTGTAGAGGTCGTGGACGAAGGACACCGGCAGGCCGGCGATGAGCGACAGCTCCACGTCCACCCAGTCCTCGTCCCCGGTGTTGTCCACCATGGCCCAGCCCTGGAGGAGGGGCGGCTGTCCCTCATCCAGGAGGATGCGGTAGCTGGTCTTCCACACGGGGGACTCCAGCACGTAGCTGACGAACAGCTCGCGCGAGCCCTCTCCGGCGGTGAGGATGGACAGCCGCTTGGAGTCCTTCTTGTACGAGGACATGACGGTGGCCAGGTAGAACTCCAGGTCCTTGCGCACGGCCTCGTCGAGGAACTCCAGCTCGCCCAGCTCCAGCACGTCGAAGGTGCGCAGCGACGCGCCGACGAGCAGCGTGAGGAAGGGGCGCACGACGCTGGCCTCCCCCTGCACGACGGGCAGCGACTCCAGGCCGACGATGGCGCCTTCCACCTGTGCGCCGCCGACGCGGGCACGGACGCGGGCGCCCTTCACCTGGCCGAGCAGCGCGGTGAGGCTGCCGTGTTCGGGGATGCGGATGGTGGCTTCGGAGAGGAGCTGCTCCAGGGGCTTGGTGGAGTCGTAGCTCACGGCGGACACGGAGCCGCCGTTCAGGTCCAGCACGGTCATGGACTTGAGCACGTCGTTCATGTCGCGCGCCTTGAAGTCCAGGTGCGCGGTCTCGCTGCCGGTCACCTTCCCCCGGCGCTCGAAGTAGCCGACGCCGTGCTTGTAGAGGACGACACGGCGGATGGACAGGGGCGAAGGCATGCGTGGGGCTCCAGGTGCGGTGTGGCCGAGGGACATGGTCTAGCAGCGCCAGGGGCTGGGGTTCCACTCCGGGTGGGGGTGGTGCCTCTGGCATGTTCCACGGAGCGTCATTCCCGGGGGATGCATGCGCGGACTGTGCTGGCTGCTCGTAGGGCTGCTCTGGAGCTGTGCGTCGACGTCCTCCGCTCCGGCGTTCTCGCCGGAGGTCAGCTGGGCGGAGGCGGAGAGCGGAAGTGAATGCGCGGACGGGGACGAGGACCAGTGCCTCGCGCCCTGGTGCGTGGATGGGACCTGCGCGCTGTTCCGGTGCGAGGACCTGGAGCCGGGCCGTGTGGTGCGCACGCGGAGCGCGCTCGTGCCGCCCGTGTTCGTGGCACCGGGCAGCGGGCCGCAGCGGACGTGGGGCAGCGCGCAAGGGCTGCCGGGCGATGCGATGCCCGTCATGGTGTTCCGCTGGTATCCGCGCGAGAAGCTGCCCAGCGAGGTGAAGCGGCAGAAGGCCCTGGAGGAGTGGGCGAAGCGGCCCAAGGAGCGGCACCACATCTTCCCGCAGGCGTTCAAGAAACACTTCGTCACCAAGGGCATCGACATCCATCAGTACGTCATCGCCATTGATGCGGACCTGCACAAACGCATCCACCGGGGAGCGGATGGCGGCCCCTGGAACAAGGACTGGTGGAGCTACATCACCTCGAAGGGCCCTCTCGCTTCACAGGAAGCGCACTTCGAACAGGCATCCCTGATGATTCAGAAGTACGGTCTCTTTGGTTTGACCATGACCTATTGGCAGCAGGTGAACCTGGCGCCCATTCCGGTGGAGGACTGACGGGTGCGTTACTTCGAGGTGTCCACGCCTCGTGATCTGGACAACGTCCACTGGAGCGGGACCTACCGGGCCACGCGCAAGTGGTGCCTGCCAGGAGTCGACTGTCCCCGCTGCACGCCCTGGGGCGGCATGTTGGCCTATGCGTCGGTGGACCTGTCCAAGCTGGCGGAGAACGACTCGCTGACAAGCGGGTGGCCCCAGTCCCGGGAGGAATACGCCCGGCGCGCTGCCCTGGTGCGTCCCTTCGTTCCATCGGAACTTCCCATCGAACCGGGCTGTAGCTTCGGCCCCCTGGTGGGTACGGCAATGGGCAAATTCGGTCCCATGACCGCGAGGCCTTCATGGGAAGTGCTCGTGCGTGAGGACACGCTCGCCGCGATTCAAGAGGCAGGACTGAAAGGCATCATCCCGGTCCGGGCGGAGCTGCGAAACCGCCGCACGAAGGAGCTGCCTCAGTACGAGTTGGAAGCGCGCCCCCTGGCGAAGCTGCATCCCAATTGCATCTACGACCGAGTGCCCACTTGCGAGCACTGCGGACGCCACGGCTTCTCGCTCCCACCGGAGCGGTGGCTGCTGGGCGAATCCATCCCCGCGGACCTCGACCTCTTCGGCGTGGAGGAGACTACCCGCATCGTCGTCTCCGAGCGCTTCGTCGACACCGTGAACCGGCTGGGTCCCAGTGACGTGGTCTACCGGGAAATCAGCGTGGAGTAGCGCCCGTGCGTTCAGTTCCCCGGCGCCGGAGGCCTGTTCGTTCGTCAATGGCAGACACGGGGCCTCCGCCAGATGAATCGTGCTCATATCCGGAGGAAAAGCTCCCGCAGGCCAGCTCTTCGTGGATGTCGTGGCCTTGCAGCCACCCTGGGTCTCACTGCCAGCCGGCTCCTCCGCTGGGGCACGTGGCTGGAGTCCCCCCAGCTGTCGACCAGCGCACGTTGACCCCGCGCATGCGGACACCGCCCACGCGGATCCGCGCGGTGCTCCGTGTATCTAGCGACCGCATGCGACGCCCCCTCCTCCGCGCTCCCCTCCTGCTCTGCTCCGCGCTCCTCCTGGGCACGGGCTGCGAGAGCATGAAGCCCCGTGCCGTCTCCCCCTCCGACGGCACCACCACCGCCACCGAACCACCCGACGCCTCCGCTCCGACCGAGGCCTCCGTGCTGGACGCCGGGGTTCCCACCATGGACTCCACGCCCTCGCCGTGGCAGCGCGCCCGCGTGGGCGACCGCGTGGAGTACGCCTTCTCCGCCCACCGGGGCCGCCCCGGCGCGGACACCGGCGTGGGCGTGGCCGGCCATGTCGTGCTGGAGGTCATCGCCGTCCAGGCGCCGTGGGCGTGGCTCACCGTCACCTTCACGGATGATCAGGGCAGGCCCCTGGCCCACCCTCGCCTCTCCCAGCCTCGCGTGCTGCCCATGCGCATGGAGGAGACGCAGCCCTGGAAGGAAGAACACCGCGGCCAGCGCTCCGCCGAGCAGACCACCGCCGCCGGACGCACCTGGGATGCCCGCCGCTTCCTGGACGACCGCCGCCCCAGCGATGGCCCCCTCCAGAACCGCCTCTACGCCAATGAGCCCGGCCCGCTGTACCTCACCCATGGCCTGCTCGACGCCAGCACCACGCTCTCCGGCTTCGGCGCCAGCGGCAGCCAGCAGCTCACGCTCGTGTCCTTCCGCCAGGGCTCCGACGCCGAGGGCACCGTGCCCGTGCTCGACCGGCCCTGGGGCCCGGGCACCTGGCACGACGTGCGCCAGGACCTCTCCGGCACCTCCTCCGTGCGCCGCGTCTGCCTGGGCGCCGAGCGCGGCTTCGTCCTCCGCAAGGAGCTGACCGGCCCCACCGGCGACGCCCCCTGCGCCGACTTCCGCGACGCGGAAGCCCAGCCCCTGGAAGAGGCCCTCCTCCACGCCGTCAGCGAAGCCGTCAGCCAGCCGCAGCAGTGGCCCCCCGTCGCCGCCGGCACCGCGCCGCCGCGCCGGGAGACGTTCACCGTCGCCCAGCACCCCATCCCCGCCTTCGTCCTCGAAGCGCCCGCGGGCGAGGGCGCCGAGCGCCGCGTGCAGGTCACCACCTACGCCGCCGACCCCTGGGGCGCCGCGCTGAACGGGCTCGCGGACGAGGCCCGCTTCCTCCCGCTCGCCGACACCGTCTACCGCGCCCCGCCGAAGGGCAAGCGCGTGCCCGAGGACGGCACCGCGCTCGCAGGCTGGGGCAAGTGGGTCATCGACGGCGGCAGGTAGCGCGCGTCAGTCGCACGAGCGGCGCTCCGGCTTGTCCGCGCGGCACTGCGCCACGGACGGGAGCGCCTCGCGCGCCTCGTCCGCCACCTCCACCAGCTGGCGCGCGCACTCCTGCGCCGCCAGCGTGCCCTGGATGTCGAAGAGGGACAGCACCTCCTTGCAGCGCTTCTGCATGGACTCCACGCCCGCCACGAAGAGCGGCTGCATCACCTCCGGCGTGAAGGAATAGCCGCTCGCCGTCGCCAGCCCTGACTCCGGCTTGAACATCCACGTGCTGCGCCAGCTGCTCGCCACCTGGTCGAAGCGCGCCGAGCCCATCCACACCGCCTGCCCCGCCCCCGGCCCCACCATCCGCGGATGGAAGCCCGTCCCCTTGCGGCGGCAGAAGTCCTCCGTCGCGCCGCGCAGCGTGCAGACGTTGTACTCGCCCAGCCGGCGCGTCACCGCGAGCAGCTCCGCCTGCTGCACCTCCGCCACGCGCGGCTGCGCCACGAACAAGTCGATGGTGCGCATCAGCACGCTCATCGCGTTCTTCGGATCCATGGCCGGTGACGGGTTCATCCCTCCCGTCGAAATCACCAGCACGCGCTCCGCGCCACGCTGCACCGCCTGGAGCAGCGGGAGCCCGGAGCGCACGCCGCCGTCGTAGTACGTCCCCGTGCGGTCACCGGCCGCCGACGGCAGCCTGACCGCCGGGTTCGACAGCACCGGCTCCGCGATGGACGCCACGATGGCGCGCACCATCCCGCCCTTGCGCTGCTTGTCCGACGCGCCCGGCTTGAAGTCCGCCGGATCCTGGTCGCTCACGCCGAACACGTCGCCCGTCTGGAAGTCCACCGACACCGACACCAGCTCCGTGCCGTTGTGCAGCATCTCCGGCTGGATGAACTGATCCAGCTTCGCGTAGACGCCGTCGAACTTCACCAGGCCCCGCGTGTCCTCCGCCAGGTTCCACAGCCACGTGGAGTTCACGCAGTACAGGTCCGACTCCACCGTGCACGTGTAGTTGCCCAGCAGGAGCCGCCGCGCGTTCGCCTCCTGCCCCGGCGTGTGGAACAGGTCCACCAGCGTGCTGATGAGCGCGCCCGTGCTCGTCCCCGCCGCCAGGTCGATTCGCGCGTCGCCGCACCCCTCCGGCGCGGGCTTGCCCCGGCACTGCTCCAGGATGCCCAACAGCCGCCACATGGCCCCCGCGCTGAACGCTCCGTTCGCCCCACCGCCGCTCAGCACCACCGCGTTGCTGGGCCGCTGCAGGTCGCGGCGCCACGAACGCGCCCGCACGTACGCCGCCGCGGATGCCGCGCCCCGCTGGATGCCCTGCGCGAGCACCTCGCGCGTCAGCGGCACCTCCAGCGACTGCTGCAACGCCGCGAGCGACGGGCCAATGCCCATCGCGTTCGAGAGGAAGCGCTGCGCGTCCACCTCCTCCTCGGCCGCCGCCGCCACGGAGAAGGACTGCACCGGCAGCGGCACGCCCCACGCCGCCGCCCTCACCGTCCGGTCGACGTAGCCCGCGCGCTCGGCGTTCTCATAGCAGGACGCCGTGTCGTTGCCCGCGTGCTGGACCAGGCACGCCGACATGTCCAGCACGGCCTCTGGAGACGCACCCAGCGCCTCCATCCACGCGCCCGCGCGCGCGGGATCCACATAGGCGTCCGTCAACTGCGCGCGCGTCAGCCCCGCCACGCGCTCCACCGCCGCCACCCGGAGCGGCTGGTCCTTCGGCTCCGGCGAGTCCGGGGCGTTGAGCGTGTCCAGGAGGACGTCCGTGCGCAGGAAGCTGCAACCGCTCGCCGTGGCGGCGAGGAACACCAGCAGGGGCGTGAGATGACGGCGCATGGAAGAGGCCTCCTTGACGAGGGAGTGGACAGACCGTCTTCCTCCTTAGCTGAAGCCCCCGACACCCGGCCATCACCCGGAACGTCCGGCATCCGCAATCTCGCAAAGCACTGCTCGCGACGCGTCGCGGTGTGGTTAGCATGCGCCCCCCATCCCGGAGGGTATCCCCTACATGGTTGAGTATGACCCGCATCGCTGGTGGAGCTACTTCCACTACCTGCGCGGTTCGATGGTGAAGGAGATCGTCGGCCGAGTGTTGATGTGCGTTGTCTGGGCCGCGGCCGTGGTGGTCTTCGACCAGCAGGTGCGCGACGTGGGCGAGCCTCCCACGGTGCACACGCTGGCGGGCATCTCGCTGAGCCTCCTGCTCGTGTTCCGCACCAACGCCTCCTATGACCGCTTCTGGGAGGGCCGGAAGCTCTGGGGCGGCATCGTCAACGAGACGCGCAACCTGCTGCGCGCGTCAGAGCCCTTCCTGGGCCGCACGGAGCTGTTCGCCCCGCTGGTGCGCTGGACGGCCGCGTTCCCCTTCGCCACCGCCGCGTGGCTGCGCGGCCAGCAGCGGCACCTGGGCCCCCACACGGACACCCTGCCCCCCGGGGAGGTGACGGACGTGCTCAAGGCCCAGCACGTGCCCCTCGACGTGGCCCGCCGGATGACCGCCGTGCTGGACGAGGGCCGCCGCCAGGGGCTCTATCCCGAGTACGTCCAGATGCAGCTGGACCAGAACGTCCAACTGCTCATCGACTACCTGGGAGGTTGTGAGCGCATCCACCGCACGCCCATGCCCTTCGCGTACATGGTGCACCTGCGCCGCGCGCTCATCCTCTACTGCTTCACCCTGCCCTTCGCGCTGGTGGACACTTTTGGCTGGGTGACAGTCGTGGCCACGTTCGTCGTCGCGTATGTCTTCTTTGGCATCGAGGAGATCGGCGTCGAGATTGAAGACCCCTTCGGCACGGACGACAACGACCTGCCGCTCGACACCATCTGCCAGAACATCCAGAACAACCTGCTGGCGCTCCTGCCGGCCTCCGCCGCGAGCGCCCGCGACGACTCCGCCGCCTGAGCTCGCGACAGGGGCCGGGTGAAGGGCTACTCCGCGACGGAGACCTTCACCTCGATGTTGCCGCGCGTGGCGTTGGAGTACGGGCACACCTGGTGGGCCGCCTCCATCAGCTGCTGCGCCTCCTCGCGGGGGATGCCCGGGAGGATGCCCGTGAGCTCCACCGCCAGGCCGAAGCCGCCCTCGGGCGTCTTGCCGATGGTGACGGTGGCCTTCACGCCGGCCTTCTCATCCAGCTTCTTGCCGGCCTTGCCCGCGACCAGGCGCAGCGCGCTCTCGAAGCAGGAGGAGAAGCCCGCGGCGAAGAGCTGCTCGGGGTTGGTGGCCGTCTCCTTGCCGGAGCCGCCCAGCTGCTTCGGCATGGCCAGCTCCAGGCCGTTCAGCGGGCTGTTCTCCAGGAGCAGCTTGCCGTTGCGTCCGCCGTGCGTGATGGCGGTGGTGGAGTAGAGCGGCGAGATCTGGACCGGGGCCATGGTGTTGCTCCTTCGTGACGTCGTGAGTGGAAACCGCGTGTGTCTCAAGCGCTGCGTGAAACCTTCTCGAACAACCGCTGGATGTCCCGGCGCAGCCGCGCCAGCTCCTCCAGTGAAAGGCCTGTGCGGCAGACGATGGCCTCCGGGATGGACGCGGCCTTGCGGCGCAGGGCCTTTCCCGGCGCGGTGAGCGACACCGTCACCGACCGCGCGTCCTCCTTGGAGCGCTCGCGGCGCACGAAGCCCAGCGTCTCCAGCCGCTTGAGCAGCGGCGTGAGCGTCCCCGAGTCCAGGTACAGCTTCTCCCCCAGCTCCTTCACCGACACCCCGTCCGTCTCCCAGAGCACCAGCATCACCAGGTACTGCGGATAGGTGAGCCCCAGCTTCGCCAAGAGCGGCGTGTAGGCCTGCACCATCGCGCGCGACGCCGCGTAGAGCGGGAAGCACAGCTGCAGGTCCAGCCGGAGGAAGTCATCCGTCGACATGGGGAATATGTAGTGCACAATTCAATTGTGCGCAACTGATTTGGCGGCACGCGAGGGGAAGCACCGTCAGGTGTAGGGTGTTTCCCCCGTCGGGCAGGGCCGTGGTACAGCCGCCACCCCCGGAGTGCCCGGGAACTGTCGAGGACGAGTGATGCTCAGGACGGTCACCGCCACGCGCTACGTGACGCCCTTGCGCGAGGGGGGCTCCTTGCCCGCCATCGTGGAGGCGAACGACGCGGGGCTCTATGTCGTGAAGTTCCGTGGGGCGGGCCAGGGGGCCAAGGCGCTCATCGCGGAGTTGCTGGCGGGGGAGCTGGCGCGGGTGCTGGGCCTGCGCGTTCCGGAGCTGGTGTTCGTGGAGCTGGACGTGTCGCTGGGGCGCAACGAGCCGGACAGCGAAATCCGCGAGCTGCTCAAGTCGAGCGCGGGGTTGAACCTGGCGCTGGACTACCTGCCGCGCTCGGTGACGTTCGACCCGCTGGCGGTGCCGGTGCCGGAGGCGCAGGTGGCGTCCGCCATCGTGGCGTTCGACGCGTTCGTGACGAACGTGGACCGCACGCCGAAGAACCCCAACCTCCTGGTGTGGCACCGCAACCTCTGGCTCATCGACCACGGGGCGGCGATGTACTTCCACCACTCGTGGGACGGGTGGGAGGAGCGCAGCCAGACGCGCTTCGCGCCCATCAAGGACCACGTGCTCTTGCCATGGGCGCACGGGCTGGCGGAGGCGCAGGACCTGCTCCAGGCGCGGGTGACGCGGGAGGTGGTGGAGCGCATCGTGGGGTCCATCCCGGAGGCGTGGCTGGGCCAGGAGCCCGCGTTCGCGTCCACGGCGGAGCACCGCGCGGCGTACGTGACGTGGCTGATGCGCAGGCTGGAAGCGGCGCCGGCGTTCATCGAGGAGGCGACGCGTGCCCACGCCCAGCTCGTTTGATTACGCCATCATCCGGCTGGTGCCTCGCGTGGAGCGCGAGGAGTTCATCAACGTGGGCGTCGTCCTCTTCTGCGTGCAGCACCGCTTCCTGGGCGCGCGCGTGGAGCTGGACGTGGCGCGGCTGAAGGCGCTGTCACCGGACGCGGACGTGGAGCTGCTCGGCGGCCACCTGGAGAGCTTCCGCCGCGTGTGCGTGGGCGGGAAGGACGCGGGGCCCATTGGGCGGCTGCCGCAGAAGGAGCGCTGGCACTGGCTGGTGGCGCCGCGCAGCACGATGCTCCAGACGGGCCCGGTGCACGCGGGCCTGTGTGACGACCCGGACCGCGCGCTGGAGCACCTGCTCGACACGATGGTGCGGGTGAAGCCCGCTCCGTGAGCAGCCGGGCGGGCGGGCACTGTGTCCGCCTGCCAGCACATCGCGGCTGGCGCCGACGCATCCCATGGTGAAGAGAGCGGGGAGGCCTGGACGTTCGTGCCAGGGCTTCCCATTTTTCGCCGCGAGGCATGGGGAGGTGGCGTCCGGACATGGAGCCGTCAGCGCTGCGCATCGTCACGTACAACGTCCGCTACTTCGGCCACATGCTGAGGGGGCTCGCGAGCACCGTGGGCCCCAAGCGCCGGGTGGCGGCCGCCCTGGCCACCCTGGACCCGCTGCCGGACATCGTCTGCCTCCAGGAGGTGGAGACCTCCTCGCTGCGCAGCAACATCGTCCACCGGCCCACCCGCCCAGGGGAGACGCAGCTGGAAGCCTTCATGGAGCGCGTGGAGGAGACGTTCGCCCTCCAGGGGAGGGACATGCCCTACGAGGCGTTCTACTTCCGTGCGCACCACTACAAGGTGGGGGAGCTGTCGCTGTACACGACGGGGCTGGCGATGCTCGTCAACACGCGCACGCTCCAGGTGGACCGGCACAACGTGGAGGCGCCGGAGCACATCACGCACCATCACGTGCAGGGCTTGAAGGAGCGCAAGCAGAGCCGCATCTGCGCGCACATGCGCGTCTTGCGCCGCGCGGACCAGCGCGCGTTCCACGTCTTCAACACGCACCTGAGCCTGCCCACGCCGTTCGCCCGCGAGTTCTGGGCCACGCGCGACAAGATGGGCGGCGGCGTCAACCAACTCCATGAAGCGAAGAAGCTCGCGGGCTTCATCGGGCTGCACGCGAAGGAGGAGCCGTTCGTGGTGTGCGGGGACTTCAACTCGCCGCCGTCGTCGCCGGTGTTCCGCTATCTCACGGGGGACGCGCACCTGACGTGCGCCCAGGCGGCGGTGGGGCAGATCAACCCGACCCTGTCCCGCGCCTTCCCCACCGCGGGCTTCATGCACATGCGCATGCACCTGGACCACCTGTTCTCCGGTGGCGGCGTGAACTGGGTGGACACGGAAGAGACGCGGCCCTTCGGAGACCTGACCAGCCGCTTCCACGGCCTGTCCGACCACGTGCCGCTCATCGCGCGCTTCCGGCTGGCCGCTCCGGCGCCCGCGCTGGTGACCTGAGAAGCGGGCCGCCGCGTCCCCGGCG
Source organism: Corallococcus sp. CA049B (assembly GCF_003611685.1). NCBI lineage: Bacteria > Pseudomonadati > Myxococcota > Myxococcia > Myxococcales > Myxococcaceae > Corallococcus > Corallococcus sp. CA049B. The sequence goes on from NZ_RAWC01000080.1 coordinate 30,505, forward strand.
GGTGCTCCCCGCGCGCGCGTCGCGTGGGCAGCGTGTCCTCAAGGAGGCTCGCGACGATGATTCGACTCCAGCGCGTCTATGACGAGCACGGCCCGGACCCGCGTGCGGGGACCCGCTTCCTGGTGGACCGGCTGTGGCCTCGGGGGCTCAAGAAGGCGGACCTCCATCTGGACGGCTGGCCCAGGGAGGTGGGGCCCAGCACGGAGCTGCGGCGGTGGTTCGCCCACGACGTGGAGCGCTGGGACGAGTTCCGGCGCCGGTACACCCGCGAGCTGGATGCGCACCACGACGCGTGGGAGCCGCTGCTCGAGGCCGCGCGCCACGGCCGCGTCACCCTGCTGTTCGGTGCCCGCGACACCGAGCACAACAACGCCGTGGTGTTGAAGGACTACCTGGAGGCCCGGCTGAAGCGCCCCGCGCGAACGAAGCCGCGCCGCACGGTGCACTAATCCGCGTCGCGCTCCAGCGCCTCCCACGCGTCCAGGATCTCGCGCGTGCGGCGCTCCGCGAGCGCGTGGAACTCTGGCGCCAGGTGGGCCACCTTGTCCGGGTGGTACTGCGCGATGAGCGTGCGGAACGCCTTGCGCGCCTCGTCCTTGGGGGTGCCCCGCTCGATTCCCAGCACCGTCCAGGGGTCCTTCGTCTCGGGCTCGGCCGCGACGGCGCGACTGCCGCGCGGGGGCGTGGCTTCGTCGGCCTGCCACGCGCGGGCCCTGCCGGGACCCGGGCGGGCGCCAGCGCCTCCTCGCGAGGACGCGTCGTCGCGGGGCTCGGAGGAGACGTAGCGCGGCGGCGCTCGGGGCGCGGGCTCAGGGCGGCGGTGGCCGGGGCGCTTCTCCGGGTCGGGCGCGGGGATGCTGTGAGACAGGCGGCTCAGGGCCTCCTGGAGGAACCACATATCTTCAGCGGGACTCGCGTGCTTGCGCACCACCGCGCGCGGCTTGCCGCCCTCCAGCAGCACATAGCCCGTGGCCGCCGCGTAGGCGCGCTTCTTGTCCTCCGGGTAGAGCCGGTCGCCCAGGTCCCCCAGCGGATCCCTCCACATGCCTTCCGTGGTGCCTTCGTCCGCCACGATGACCTGCGACAGCACGTGCCCGAACAGGTCCTCCAGCGCCGCGAAGGGCTCGCGCGCCTGCGGTGGACGCGTCATCGCCGCGCCGTGGCGCACGCCGGCCACCAGCAGCAGTCCCTGCGCCGCGTCCACGAACGAGAAGAGCTTCTCGCGGACCTGCTTGTCGGAGAAGTAGAGAACGGCCTGCACGGTCCTCCCATCCTGGGGAAGCCCCCGCCGTTTCTCAACCTCCGCCGGGCCGGACCCAGGAATTCCGACAAGACGCGGTTCAAAGCGGCTCGACCCGGGGGCGGGCTTGCGGAAGAGTCACCCTCCTCTATGCGCTGCTGCCACCGCCACGCCCCTGCCGCCGCCGGGTCCTCCGACCCGCATCCGTTCAGCCTCCCCGGCGCCACCGAGCACTACGCCACGCCCCGCCCCGTGCGCGCCGAGCACGTGCGCATCGAGCTGGACCTGGACTTCGCCCAGCGCGCCCTGGCCGGCACCTGCACCACCCGCGTGTCCGCCGTCCGCGCCGTGTCCACCGTCACCTTCGACGCCGTGGACCTGGACGTCACCGAGGCCCGCGTCGACGGCCGCTCCGTCCCCTTCTCCAACTCCGGCGCGCACGTGCGCGTGGAGCTGCCTCGCGCGCTCGACGCGGGCCAGGCGTGCGACGTCGCGCTCACCTACCGCGCCCGCCCCCGCCGCGGCCTCTACTTCTGGGGCCCCGACGCGGGCTACCCCGACCGCCCGCTCCAGGCCTGGACTCAAGGCCAGGACATCGACGCGAGATGCTGGTTCCCCTGCCTGGACACGCCCGCGCAGAAGGCCACGTCGGAGGTCATCGCCACCTTCCCCGCGCACATGACGTCGCTGTCCAACGGCGTGCTCGTCAGCGACGTCACCAGCGGCGAGCGGCGCACCCAGCACCACCGCATGGCGCAGCCGCACGCGCCCTACCTCGTCACGCTGGTGGTGGGCGAGTTCGACGAGGCCACCGACACCGCCGGCACCACGCCGCTGCGCTACCTGTTCCCCAAGGGCCGCCGCGAGGACGCGCTCCGGTGCGTGGCGCGCACGCCGCAAATGATCGCCGCGTACGAGTCCATCACCGGTGAGCCCTACCCGTGGAGCGGCTACGCGCAGGTGTTCGTCACGGAGTTCATCCTGGGCGGCATGGAGCACACCACCGCCACCACGCTGGTGGACACCGTGCTGCACGATGCGCGGGCGCACCTGGACTACAACGCCGAGCCGCTCATCTCCCACGAGCTGGCGCACCAGTGGTTCGGCGACCTGCTCACCTGCCGCGACTGGCCCCACGGCTGGCTCAACGAGGGCTTCGCCACCTACTTCGAGGTGCTCTGGAAGGAGCGCGGTGACAACCGGGACGAGGCCGACCACCACCGGGCGCTCGACCTGGAGGCCTACCTCTCCGAGACGCGCGAGCGCTACGCGCGCCCCATCGTCGCCCGGAAGTTCCAGGCGCCCATGGACCTGTTCGACCGCCACCTCTACGAGAAGGGCGGTCTGGTGCTCCACGAACTGCGCCGCCGCGTGGGGGAGGACCTCTTCGTGCGCGCCCTGCGCCACTACGTCGCGTCCCACCGCCACGGCGTGGTGGAGACGGTGGACCTGGCGCGCGCCTTCGAGGAGGCCACCGGCCACAACCTGGACCCGGTCTTCGACCAGTACGTCTTCTCCCCCGGCCACCCGGAGCTGAAGGTGGAGGTCCGCTACGAGGCGGACGACGCGCGCCTGCGCATCACCGTGCGCCAGACGCAGCGCACGGATGCGGGCACGCCCGTCTTCCGCCTCCCGCTGGAGGTGGCCGTCACCGTGAACGGTGAGGACACGCACCACCGGTTGGAGCTCACGGACGCGGAGCACCGCTTCCACCTGCCCTGCCCCGCCGCGCCCACGCAGGTGCGCGTGGATCCGCGCCGCGACGTGCTGGGCACGCTGGACGTGGACAAGGCCGTGGGCCTGTGGCGCGAGGAGCTGGCGAACGCCCCGGAGGCCCGCGCACGGACGGAGGCCGCGCACGCGCTGGGGAAGGACGGGGGCCTGCGGTCGGTGGAAGCGCTGGGCCGCGCGCTGAAGGACGCGAAGCTGTTCTGGGCCACCCGCGCCGCGTGCGCGAAGGCCCTGGGCCGCATCCGCACGCCGGAGGCCCGCGCGCTCCTGCTGGACGCGGTCGCCACCGAGCATCCGCGCGTGCGCCGCGCCGTCGTCGCCGCGCTGGGCGAGTTCCGCCACGACGTGGAGGCCGCGGGGAGCCTGCGCGCGCTGCTGGAGGCTGGAGACGCCAGCTACTTCGTGGAGGCGGAGGCCGCCCGGGCATTGGGCCGCGTGCGCGCGCCGGAGGCGCTGCCCCTGCTGGAGGCCGCCACCGCGAGGCCGTCGTTCCAGGATGTCATTGGCGCGGGTGCGATGGACGGGCTCGCGGAGACGCAGGACCCCGCCGCGTTCCCGGTGGCCGTGGCACGAACGGCGTATGGCCAGCCCGCGTTCCTGCGCCGCGCGGCCGTGAGCACCGTGGCGAAGCTGGCGGAGGTGGCGAACCGCAAGCGCGAAGCAGTGGACCTCTTTGCCCAGCTGCTGCGCGACCCGCAGTTCCGCGTGCAGCTGGCCGTCTGCGACGCGGCCTCCACGCTGGGCGACCGCCGCCTGCTGCCCGCGCTGGAGGGCACGACCTTCAGCGATCCGCGCACCCGCCGCTACGCCCGCGAGGCCGTGCGCGCCCTGCGCGAAGGCGCCCCCCAGGCCCGTGAAGTCGCGTCGCTGCGAGAGGAACTGGACGCGCTCAAGCAGGAGACGCGCACCCTGCGCGAGAAGCTGGAGACACTCACGCTCAACGCGCAGCCCGCCGCCCCCGCGCGGAAGCCCGTGCGCAAGCAAGCGGCGAAGCGCGGCCGCACGCAGCCCAAGCGTCGGCGCTGAACCTCGGTTGGCTTCAGTCGGTCTGCCCCTGCAACGACTGGCGCAGGAACGCGCGCCAGTCCTCGAGCAGTTCGGGCGACACGTCGTGGCCCAGGTCCGGGTAGGTCCTCACGTCGATGGGGACGCCCCGACCTTGCAGCTCCGCGACCCGCTCGCGCGTGTGCCGCACGGGGATGATGGCGTCCTGCTCTCCCTGGAGCACCCGCACCTTGCGCGCCACACGCTGCTCCTGCCCCGGGTCCCCCAGCAGCCGCGTCCCCATGGGCACCGCCGCGTCCACCAGCTCCGGGTGCCGGATGGCCAGCATCCACGCCAGGTCTCCCCCGTAGGAGAACCCCGTCACCACGACGCGGCGGAGCTCCGGGTGCGCCGCCCGGACCTCGCGGATCAACTCCGCGAGCCGCTCCGCCATGCGCTCCACGTCCTCCGTCTTCCCCTCCCACGTCTTCTCCTCGTGGTCGGCCTGGAACCACGTGAAGCCGTCACGGCGGGGCCTCGGGCCCTGGGGCAGCAACGTGCGCACCGGGATGCCCAGCGACTGGATGGGC
>NZ_RAWC01000081.1:0-34906 GCF_003611685.1 Corallococcus sp. CA049B
CCCCATCACCCGGTCACCCGGCTGGAACTTCCGCGCACGCGGGCCCACCGCCACCACCTCGCCCGCGTACTCGAGGCCCGGCACGTCCTGGGGCACGTCGGGCGGAGGCGGATACGCCCCGCGCACCTGGAGGAGGTCCGCCCGGTTCAGCGCGCTTGCCCGCACGCGCACCTGCACGTCATGGGGCCCTGGCTCCGGCTCCGGCCGCTCGTCGAACGCGAGGACCTCTGGACCGCCCGGCTTCGTGATGCGCACGACCTTCATGACCTGCCCCCTTCCGGAAGAAGACCCACCCCACCGTTACAGCAACAACCGCGTCACCAATCCGAAGTACGCCAGCAGCGTCACGTTGTCGGACACCGCCAGCACCAGCGGCGCCGACGCCAGGTGCGGATCCACCTTCAGCCGCTTGAAGAGGAACGGCAGCACGCCCCCCAGGCACGACGCCAGCGTGGCGGACACCGCCACCGCCACGAATAGCGCCAGGGGAAAGCCGAACCCCGGCGAATAGACGCGCCCCAGGAGCGCCACCACCACCGCCGCCATCAACCCCGCCAGGCTCGCGGCCAGCACCTCGCGCGCCACCACCTTCTTGTCCACGTCGCCGTGCGTGACCATCGACACGGAGACGGCCGTCGTTTGCACGCCCAGGCTCTCCGACAGCACCAGCACCATGGGGATGAAGGCGCTCACCACCACCAGCTCCGCCACCGTGCGCTCGAACAGCCGCGTCGTCGTGGCCGCCAGGAACCCGCCGGCGATGTTCACGAGCAGCCACGGGAAGCGCTTGAGCGCCATGCGCCCCGGCCGCGTCTCGCGCGCCTCGTCCCTGGGCAGGCCCACGAAGCGGTAGACCTCGTCGCGCACGCGGCCCTCCACCTCGTCGAAGAGGGTGTCGGAGAACGCGTCCACGAACTGGTTCATCTCCACCACGCCCACGATGCGCCCCTCCACGTCCACCACCGGGAACGCCAGGAAGCGGTAGGTGACGAAGAAGTCCTCCACCAGCGCGTCGGAGGCGTCCACCGGCAGCTTCACCACCCGCGTGAACATCAGCGACGCGATGCGCTCGTCGGGCGCCGCGCGGATCAGCTTGCGGATGGGCACCACGCCCACCAGCCGGCCGGCCGGGTCGCACGCGTAGCAGTAGAAGATCTCCCCCGTGCCGGGGTGGGCGCGCAGCTTCTCCAGCGCCTGGGCGACCGTGTCCTCCACGCCCACGGCGGTGAAGTCCCGGGACAGCCGGTCGCCCTTCAACAGCGTGTGCGCGGTCTCCGGAGGCATCTGCACGGGGCCGGGCACGAAACGTCCTGGCCCGCCGGAGCGTCAAGGCTTATCTAGGACTCCATCCGCCATGCCACTCGCGCCGTGTCCCATCTGTCAGAAGCCCGTGCCTCCGCGTCCGGAGAACACCTCCCATCCCTTCTGCTCCCGCCGCTGCCGCGCCGTCGACCTGGGCCGCTGGCTAGGTGAGGAGTACCGCGTGCCTGACCGTCAGGCCGAGCAGCAGGAGGACGAGCTCCCCTCCGACGGCGAGCCGCGCCGCCACCACGACGCCTAGCCGTTGCCGGCGTTCGAAGCTGGAAGATTCCCGGACCGCGCGAATGACAGGGCAGGGGAGCGTGCCACCGGAAGGCCCTCGCCCGTGCGCCCCGGAGGGCAGGGGACGGGCGTGCCGCTGGAGTCGCGGGGAGAGTGACGCTATACCCGCCTGCCGTGAAACGCGCCGTCAACCTCATCGCCAGCCTGCTCGTCACCGTTGCCTTCATGTGGTGGGCCTTCCGGGACACGGACCTGTCCACGCAGGTCGCCAGCCTCAAGGCGGCCAACTACGCGTGGATTCTGCCGTACTGCGTGTGCCTCACCTTCGTGCACATCTTCCGCACGTTGCGCTGGGGTGCGTTGCTGTCCGGCCTGGAGCGCGTCCCGTTCCGCAAGCTGAACGAAGCGTCCGGCATCGGCTTCATGATGCTGCTGGTGCTGCCGTTCCGGCTGGGTGAGTTCGCGCGGCCCTTCCTCATCGCCCAGCGCAGCTCCATCCGCCGCAGCGCGGCCATGACGTCCGTGGTGCTGGAGCGCATCGTGGACGGCCTCTTCGTCGCGGCGCTGTTCCGCGTGCTGCTCTTCTTCGTCCCCACGGAGACCCCCGAGGTCCGGTACGTGAAGCTGGGCGCGTGGCTGATGTTCGCCGTGTTCGGCGGTGGACTGGTGTTCCTGCTGCTGGGCCTGTGGCAGCAGGAGCGCACGGTGCGGCTGGTGCGCGCCACCGTGGGCCGCTTCTCGCCGGGCATCGCGGACAAGGTGGCGGACGTCGTGGACACCTTCGTGGGGGCCATGCGGCAGCTCCCCGACCGCAAGCACATCGCCCTGTTCTTCCTCTACACGGTCGCCTACTGGGGCGTGAACGGCCTGGGCATGGCGCTGCTCGCGCGCGCCTTCGACTGCTCCGGCGCGGCGGCGGGCACGGCCTGCGAGCCCATGAACCTGACGCTGTTCCAGTCCTACATCGTGATGTGCGTGCTGGTGGTGGGCGTGATGATCCCCGCCGCGCCCGGGATGATGGGCACCTTCCAGGCCGCCACCAAGGTGGGCCTGGGGTTGTTCATGCCCGCCGCGATGGTGAACGCGCACGGGCTCGCCTACGCGAACGTGCTGTGGATGTGCCAGACGTTCCAGCAGATCGCCTTCGGACTCATCCTGCTGTCCATCAGCCACATGTCCTTCCGTGAGCTGGCGGGGAAGATGAAGAAGGACGACGACACCGCGGTCACCCGCTCGTCGGTGGCCTGAGGCCCTTGCGCCGCTACGGGGCGGGCTGGAGGGCCTGCCCTCCGTCGGTCGCGGGCGGGGACGCGGGAGGCACCTGCTGGGCGCGCACGCTGTTGCGCACCTGATCCGTGACGGCGGCGGGGTCCACGGTGCCCTTGAACGTGCCGAAGGGCGTCTCGATGCGCTGCTCGTGCTTGCCGTCGGTGCCCGGCGGACCGCACCAGGCCTTGGTGGCGTCCTTCAGCGAGCCCACGGGCGTGCGCACCGCGGTGTGCGTCTGCGTGGTGGACTTGGCCACGAGCACGTGGTCGCGCATCAGCACGCAGTGGTCCTCGTCGAAGTACCAGGCCGCCGAGCCGTCCGCGAACTCCTGCGCCCGCTCCGGCCCCCTGCCCATGGTGTCCGCCACCTGGGCGGCCGTCATGCCGGGGTAGAGCTTGTCGAAGCCGGGGGTGGCGCAGCCGGTGGCGGCCAGCGCGAGCAGTGCGGACAGCAGGGAGGGACGCATCCGGGGCGCGACTCCTGGAAGGAGAGGCGAACGACCCTAGCGTGTTCCTCCCGGACCGCTCCAGGTGGGCCTGGAGGCGATGACGGGAGGATTACAGCTCCTGCTCCAGCCAGCGCCACAGCCGCTCACTCAGCAGGCGGGCGCGGCGGCGGAGCAGGGGGCCGCTCACGACTGGCCCTCTGTCTTGGCGGGGATGCGGCCGTACTTGGACAGCAGGTCCTCCACGGCCTCACGCAGGTACTCGCTCTGGTGGATGCGGGTGCGCCGCGCCAGCTCGCGCAGCTTGTGCACCTGCTCCTCGGGAACGAGGACGTGGGTGGAGACGATGTCGGCCTCGGGGCTTCGGACCTCACCGGGTTCCACCGCGGACGGGGACGACGGAGCGTCGGGGCTCAGCGGGCTGGCGCTTCCATCCTGCATCGGGCTTCCTCCAGGAATGCTGCTACAGGCCGCTACCGACCTGGCGTGGGCATTAGGGGGCCGGCCTCTCGTGCCGTCAAAAAAAGGAACACGCGGCGGGCCGGGTTGACTTGGAACCCGGTGCGCTGTTACTCGCGCATTCACGTAAGGGGAGTAGTTCCCGCCCGGCAGCGAGGGGCGGAGGGGCGCTCGACACACTGGCTGGTGACAGCCCGGGCCCCCATCCCGCGCAAGCGCGCGAGACGAACGAGACCTTCGGACAGGGATAACGCTCCCTGGCCGAGGTCCGTCGTGCGCGCTCCTCCCTGAAGCGCTCCACCCCACGACACCCTCCGCGCCAGGAACTGGGATGGAGTGCCATCGTGTCGTTGGAAGCAATCGTCGGTTCATTCGTGCTCGTCGCCGCCAGTGAGATGGGGGACAAGACCCAGCTGCTGGCGTTCTCGCTGGCGTCCAGATTCCGCAAGCCGTGGGTGGTGCTGGGCGGCATCTTCGTGGCCACGGTGGCCAACCACGCGCTGGCGTCGTCGGTGGGCACATGGGTGTCCACGCACGTCCCCGCGCGGGTGATGGCGCTGGTCCTGGCGGTGTTGTTCCTGGGCTTCGGCCTGTGGACGCTCAAGCCCGACACGCTGGATGAGGACGGCGGCAAGCCCCCGCGCTTCGGCGCCTTCCTCACCACGGTGGCGCTCTTCTTCATGGCGGAGATGGGGGACAAGACGCAGCTGGCCACCATGGCCGTGGCCGCGCGCTACCAGGCGCCGGTGCTGGTGACGCTGGGGACGACGGCGGGGATGCTGGTGTCGGACGGCCTCGCGGTGTTCCTGGGCGACCGGCTGTCCGGGCGGGTGAACATGAAGTACGTGCGCTGGGTGACCGCCGCGCTCTTCTTCCTCTTCGGCCTCGTGTCGCTCTGGTCGGCCTGGCGCGGCTGAGGCTTCACGATGGGCCCCGGCGTGCAGGGACGCCGGGGCTTCGGGGTGGCGGCTACTTCAGGCTCGCCGTGTCGATGACGAAGCGGTAGCGCACGTCGTTCTTGAGCATGCGCTCGTAGGCGTCGTTGATCTTCTGGATGGGGATGACCTCCACGTCGGCGGCCACCTGGTGCTTGGCGCAGAAGTCGAGCATCTCCTGCGTCTCACGGATGCCGCCAATCATCGAGCCGCCCAGCTTGAGCCGGCGGGGGATGAGCGAGAAGGCCGCCAGCGGTGTGGGGGCTTCCGGCGCGCCGACGATGATCATCGTGCCGTCCGTCTTCAGCAGGCTCAGGTAGGCGTTGTAGTCGTGCTGCGCGGAGACGGTGTCCAGGATGAAGTCGAAGGACCGGCGCAGCTTCTTGAACGTCGCCTTGTCGGACGTGGCCTCGAAGTGCGTGGCGCCCAGGGCGAGCGCGTCGTCACGCTTGGACGGCGAGGTGCTCAGCACCGTCACCTCCGCGCCCATCGCCTTGGCCAGCTTCACGCCCATGTGGCCCAGGCCCCCCAGGCCCACGACGGCCAGCGTGCTGCCGGGCTTCACGCCGTAGTAGCGCAGCGGCGAGTACGTGGTGATGCCCGCGCACAAGAGCGGCGCGGCGCGGTCCAGGGGGATGCCCTCCGGGATGCGCACCACGTACTTCGCGTCCACGGTGATGCGCGTGGAGTAGCCGCCGTAGGTGGGCTGGCCGTCGTAGTCACGGCCGTTGTAGGTGTTCACCGCGCCGCGGTCGCAGTACTGCTCGTCGCCCTTGAGGCACTGGGGGCACTCGCGGCACGAGTCCACGAAGCAGCCCACGCCCACCGCGTCACCCACCTTGAACGTGGTGACGGCGCTGCCCACCTGGGACACCTTGCCGACGATTTCGTGGCCCGGGACCATGGGAAAGAGGGCGCCGCCCCACTCGTCGCGGGCCTGGTGGATGTCGGAGTGGCACACGCCGCAGTACTGGATGTCGATGAGGACGTCCTGGGGACGCGGCTCGCGGCGCTCCACGGTGAAGGGGCCGAGCGCGGCCTTCGCGCTGGGGGCGGCATAGGCAGGGGTCGTAGGCAAGGAAGGCTCCTGATGGGAAACGAAGCAGGGGGCGGCAATGTAACGGCGCCTAAGCCCTGATGCCGGAGGAATGTCCGGAGAAGTGGACCTGCCCGGGGGCATCCGGGAGACTCCGCGCCCATGAGCCAGGAGCGTCTGCAGCAATCCCTGTCCGCGGGTCCCCACCACCTCCTCTCCCGCCTGGTCGGCACGTGGGAGGGCGTCGCGCGCACGTGGTTCCAGCCTGACAAGGTGGAGGATGAGTCGCCCATCTCCGGCACCTTCCGGAGCGTGCTCGACGGCCGCTTCGTGGTCTACGAGTACACGTCCGCATTTGGCGGCAAGCCGCTGTCCGGAATCGCGACGCTGGGCCACCACCTGGACGGGCGGCAGTTCACCATGGCGTGGGTGGACACCTTCCACGTCGGCACGGACATCATGAGCCTGCACGGGGAGCCCGGGGTGAGCGACCGCTTCTCCGTCACCGGCAGCTACTCCACCGGTGAGCAGTCGCCCCGCTGGGGCTGGCGCGTGGACATCGAGCTCACCGGCCCGGATGCGCTGGTCATCACGCATTTCAACATCGAGCCTGGAGCGGCGCCGCAGAAAGCCATTGAGCTTCAGTACAAGCGGCGCTGAGCCAGGACGCGCGCCTCGTGACGTCCGGCGTCCGTCCAGTCCTCGGTGAATGAGAGGGATTGGAGCCCCTGGAGCAGGGCGGGCAGTTCACCCTCCTCCAGGAGGAAGCGCTTGGACGGGTGCGGATGGCGTTGCAGGTTGCGCCGGGTGGGCTGGGCGAAGACGAACAACCCACCCGGTGCGAGCAGCCGTGGCACGGCGGCGAAGAGCGGTCGCCAGAGGTAGTTCAAGCACACGACCAGGTCGAACGGACCGGGCGGCAACGGGTCGGACTCCAGGTCCAGACGCAGGTGCGTGAGGGGCACGCCCGCGTCGCGCGCCAGGGTTTCCGCCTGTGCCAGCGCCACGTCGGAGATGTCCACCAGGGTGACGTCCAGCCCGCGCCGCGCGAGCCAGCACGCGTCGTGTCCCGCTCCGCCGGCCAGGTCGAGCGCCCGGCCCTTTCGGGGCAGCCGCCCCTCGAGCGAGCGGAGGAAGTCAGAGGGCTCCGGCGGCGCGGTGGTCTGCTGGTACTTGCTGTTCCAGCGCTGGCGATCCTCTTGGGACATGGCTCGCTTCCTCCGGGCGACTACTTCGGGTTCATCAGCGCGTTGAGGGACGGGTAGCTGGCGGCGGCTTCGAACAGGCTCGCGGAGTGTCCCTCGCGGAGGAAGGCAGAGGCGAGCGCCCCGGCCCGGCCCCAGAGCGCCTCCGGGATGGCGGAGCCGGCGCTGAGCCTCCGCACCCCCAGCCGCTGCAACTCCGCCGGAGCGGGGAGGTCCTGCCGCGCGAGCACATTCACAGGCAGCGAGGTGCCCCGGGTGATGGCCTGGATCTCGGCCGCATCCGTGACGCCCGCGGCGAAGAGGCCATCCGCGCCGGCCTGCTGGTAGCGGGCGGCTCGGGCCAGGGTCTCCTCCACGCGGCGCTCGGGCGGAACGAGCTTGCGCAGGTAGACGTCCGTGCGCGCGTTGACGAAGACGTCCACGCCCAGGCGCGCGCCGGCCTGCTTCACGCGTTCAATCTTCGCGGCGAGCAGCTCCGGAGGACCGCTGCCGTCCTCCAGGTTGCAGCCCACGGCGCCCTCGGACAGGAGGCGGGCCACGTTCTCCGCGGCGGTGGCCGGGTCGTCGGAGTAGCCCGCTTCGGCGTCCACGGTGAGGGGGACCTGGATGGCACGGGTGATGGTGCGCACCGTGTGGACGAGCGCGTCCACGGGCAGCGCATTGCCGTCCGGGAAGCCCAGGGCCCAGGCGATGCCGGCGCTGGTGGTGGCGATGGCCTTCGCGCCAAGGCTCTCGAAGAGGCGAGCGCTGCCGGCGTCCCAGACATTCGGAAGCACGAGCAGGTCAGGGCCCTGGTGCAGCGCGCGGAAGGTGGGGGCGGTGTCGGGACGGGCGGTCATGCGTGGCAGCTCCGGTGACGGGGTGAGAGGGATTCAGGCGTGGGTCTGCTCATGGTCGAGCAGCCAGCGTTTGCGTTCCAGGCCTCCTGCATAACCCGTGAGTGAGGCATTGGCACCGACAACGCGGTGGCACGGGACGACGATGCTGATGGGATTGGCGCCATTGGCCAGGCCCACGGCGCGGATGGCCTTGGGGCGTCCGATGCGTTCGGCGAGCCGGCCGTAGGTGGTCGTCGTTCCCACGGGAATCTCGCGGAGGGCGCGCCAGACCTCGCGCTGGAAGGGCGTGCCGCCGGTCTCCACGGGAAGACAGGCGATGGCGCCCAGGTCACCGCGCAGATAGGCCTGGAGCGCGGAGGTGCGGCCGGCGGGGTCGCGCGCGGGCTCCAGGACGCAGCCGTTCTCACCGTAATGCAGGCGCAGGAGCCGGTGCATGCGGGCCTCGTAGCCCTCCCAGTCCAACGCGCGCAGGCGGCCTTCCTCATCACAGACGAGGAGCGCCACGCCAGCGGGGGTGGGCGTGGAATCGATGAAGAAGCGCAGACGGTCAGGCATGGGCTTTCCGGCGGGGAGGGGTGAGGGCCGCCGCGGTCCAGAGGTGCTGGGCGGCGTATGCACGCCACGGGCTCCAGGCTTCGGCGCGTCGCAGCAGCGCTTCGGGCGAGGGCCGTGAGCCTCCGGCTTCCGTCGCGGCGCGAAGCAGGGCGACGTCGGAGGCGGGAAAGGCATCTGTCTCGCGGACGGCGCGGAGGGCGATGTATTGGGCGGTCCACTCGCCGATGCCGGGCAGGCGCGTGAAGCGGGCCACGGTGTCCGCGAGCGACGGGCCGGGCTGGAACAGCGAGGAATCCGCCGCGACCGCCGCGGCGAGCTGGGAGATCGCCCGGGCCCGCGCGGCCGGCATCCCCAGACCGGTGAGGTCCGCCGAGGCGAGGGTTTCGGGACGGGGGAACGCGCGCTGGAGCCGGGCATCGCCGGTGAGCGCCGGGTCCAGGCTTTCGCCATGCATGGCGAGGAGCCGCTGTCCCAGCTGCCGCGCGGCGACGGTCGTCACCTGCTGGCCCAGGATGGCGCGGACCGCCAGCTCGAAGCCATCCCAGCCGCCCGGGGCGCGAAGGCCGGGACGCGCGGCGAGCAGGGGCGCGAGCAGGGCATCCGTCGACAGGTGGGCCCGGATGGCCTCCACGTCCGCGCCCACGTCGAAGACGCGGCGGACCTGGGCGACGACGGAGGGCAGCATCCGCACATCGCTGACACGCAGGGTGGCGCGCAGGGCGTCGAGCCCCGGGGCGGGCGACACCGCCACGGCGCCCTGGCCCCAGGCATTCGTGAACGTGCGCAGATAGCGGCCGGGCTCGACGTGCTCCATGCCGGTGAATGCTCGGGCCGTCAGCCAGGCCTCCAGCGCGTCCCAGTCGTAGGGCGGCCGGTAGGGGATGAGGAGCGTCACCTCGGGGCCTGCGGACGCCACGGGAGCCGCCCGGGCACGGCGGAGGGCGCCCGGAGGCCGGCCGTAGAGCGACTGGAAGACGGCGTTGAAGCGCCGCACGCTGCCGAAGCCGGACGCGAGGGCGACCTCCGCCATGGACAGGGAGGTCTCGTGGATCAGCTGACGGGCGAAGAGCACGCGGCGCGTCTGCGCCACGGCGACCGGTGATGCGCCCAGGTGTTGTTGAAAGAGCCGTCGCAGCTGCCGGTCCCCCACGCCCAGCCTGTCAGCCAGCACCTCGACGCTGGCCTCGTCGGCATCCAGCAGGCCGTCCGCGATGAGCGCCAGTGCGCGCGAGACGGTGACGGAGGTGCCGCGCCAGGGCGCGAGTGACGGCGAGGCCTCGGGCCGGCAGCGGAGGCAGGGCCGGAAGCCTGCTTCCTGGGCCGCGGCGGCGGTGGGGTAGAAGGTGCAGTTCTCGAAGCGGGGCGCGCGGGCCGGGCAGATGGGGCGGCAGTAGATGCGCGTCGTCTTCACGGCGGTGAAGAACCGCCCGTCGAAGCGGGAGTCCCGCGTCGTCAACGCGCGGTAGCAGGCGGTGGGGTCCAGGCCGTCCATGGGGGAAACGTCCCACGGCGGGCCCTGGATGTCTGGCCGTTTTCGGACGTGGACGTTCGGCCTCTGGGAGCAGGCCTGCCGGCTCGCCTACCACCTCACCGTCAGGGCGGTCGTCCCCCCCGAGTCGATGGTCGCGGTCGTCTCGTGACGGCCCAGTGCGGCGTGCTCCAGCAGGACCTGGACCTTCGTTCCGTCGACGCGCACCGCTGGCGTCGGGGACATGCCCACGAAGGCGCCGTTGATCCACACGCGCGCGCGCGGAATGGCGATGACCTTCACGCGCGTGGGTGTCTCCTCGAGCTCCCGCCATCCGCCGCCGCCACCACCGCCACCACCGCCACCACCGCCGTGGCAGTGATAGCCACCCGTGGCCCGTACGTTGTGACAGCCGGAGCTGTTGGTCCGTCCCGGATGCGCCCTCGCGAGGTGTGAACACACCAGCGCCGCGACGACCCCCAAGCCCAGCGCCGCCTTGCTGACGCGCCTCATGGATCCACCCGTCCCATCTGTGCTTCGACCAGCGTGTCGTCATGCCATCCCAGCAGGGCCGTGTGCCGGCCCAGGCGCACCGTCACATGGGCCACGCCCTTGCCCGCATGCACCAGGTCCTTCGCGGAGAACTCCTGGCCCGTGAATCGCTTCGCGGCAAGCTGGAGCGCCGCGGGCGACAGCCCCGCCTTCCCATGGTCTGGCGTGGTGACGTAGAGGCCACGGGTCATGCCCTGACCGACGAACAGGTACGTGAGCGTTCCCGGGGGCGCGTCCACCACGCGGAACACATCCGAGCGCTGCATCTCCAATCCGGAGGGACCGAGCTGTGCCTGGGCGACTTCCACGGGTTCCCCGAGGGGAAAGCGATTGCGCAGCAACGCCTCCCTGCGGCCGAGGAGCGCGGCCCTCGCGGCGGTCATTTCAGCGTCGCTCCCGAGCACCGAGAGCAGTGCGCCCGCATCCTCGTCCGCGGTCCGGAGTTCGCGCAGCGAAGCACCGAGCCCTCCCGCGTGAGCCGTGGCCGTTGCCATCCGAGTGAGCTCCGCGCTTCGGAAGGAGGCGAGGGCCGTGCGGGCTGTTTCGCCCGTGTCGACCGCTACCGCGGCGTGGAGGGCCGTGGCGCGGCAGCGAACATCGCGGGCAGGGCATGCACGTTCCTGACGCAGGTAGGCCTGGGTGATGAGCGGCTCGGGGCGTTCTGAGACGAGCGTCCGGGCCTGGATGCGTGACAGCACCTGGATGGCCTCGGCCAGCTCTCCCTTCTCCAGCGCGGCCTTTCCCGTCGCGATGCGGAAGTCCTCCAGCTTCGCGCGAAGTCCGTCCATGACGGAGGCCGGAGCCCGCTCGGTGGACAGGGCTTTCAGCTCCG
Source organism: Corallococcus sp. CA049B (assembly GCF_003611685.1). NCBI lineage: Bacteria > Pseudomonadati > Myxococcota > Myxococcia > Myxococcales > Myxococcaceae > Corallococcus > Corallococcus sp. CA049B. Next base: position 11,138 of record NZ_RAWC01000081.1, read on the forward strand.
CCTCCACCGTGTCCTCCACGCCACGTTCCAGCGCGGAGCGAGCCCATGCCTCGCGCAGCTTCACGCGCGCCGTCTCCAGGGGACCGGTGCCCTTTCCGGAGGCCGCGTAGTGACGGATGAGCCTCACCGCGTCGCGATTGTCCATGCCCTGGATGCGCGCGAGCACGAACGTATTCCGCGCCTCGATGTACTCAGGACTGGATTCACCGTTGGCCTCCAGCAGGTCCGCATGCAGCTCGGCTTCACGGAGCTGACCCGCGGCCGTCAGGCGGACCAGCTCCGGAACCGATGGACGAATGAAGAGAAAGCACCCCGCGAGGACGAGCGCGCAGAGTCCCGTCAGTCCGATGCCAATCCGGTCGTGCCACCGTGCGGGAGACTTCGCGCCACCAGCGCGTCGGCGGCGCAGGGCGGTCGCGGCCCACCACCAGGTCCCGGGCCAGAGACCCGAAATCGCAAGCACGGCAAGCCAGCTCTGGTCCGGTTCCGCGTAGAACGCGTGCCGTGAGATGAACGCGCTGACCAGGAAGGGCACGGCGAAGAAGCCCGCCATGGCCACGCCCATCAGGGCCCCGACGCGCCGGTGGAAGGCGGAGGTGTCGCGGGCCTGGGTGGGGTGGAGGTCGCGTCCCATCAGGTGGATGAAGCCCGGCCTGCCCGCGAACTCGAAACAGACGGTCGCGGACGGGGCTTCAAAGACATCCAATGTCTGGGAAAGGATTCTTCCGCGCAGCGGCTCGAGGTCGGGCTCCATCGAGGACCTCGCGGCGATGAAGCCCGCGGAACGGGCCTCATCCCCCAGCGCCGAGCCGGGCAGGGGACCCGGGTGCTCCACGGAAGCCAGGGCCCGCGCTCCCGGCCATTGAAGTGCCCGCTTCGAATCCTCCAGCAGGCCCTTGTGCGCGGAGAGGGCCTTCGCATCCGGCCATGCACGCACCTGGGTGCGTTCGACGGTCGACACCCTCAGCCACCGGCGGAGCGTCCCCGAGCCCCGGCAGGTGTGGCAGCCCACCTTGCCCTTCGTGCAGCGGACGCACTTCTTCGTGCCCTTTCCCCGGCACTCCGTGCAGTTCACCATCCGGTAGCTCTTGCGCGCCCGGCTCATCCGCCGGCCGGACCCGCCGCAGCCGGAGCAACTGGCGCGAAGGGAGCCACTGCACGTGGGGCACGTCACCTGTCCTGCGCCCTGGCAGTCTCCGCACACGGCGAGGTGGGATGATTTTTCGGCCAGGGCCTCCGGAGATGCGCTCCACAGGTCGAGTGTGTCGAGTGAGACCGGAGGCGTGGAGCGCGAACTCCGTGCCGTGTTCGCTCCGCCCGCGTAGGCCTCCGCCGCCCAGGTGCCGGTGCGGACGGCGTACCGGGTGACGAGCCGCCCGTAGCGGAGCACGGACGCGTCGACCCGGGTGATGAGGTCCGCGAAACCAAGGGGGCCCAGCCGCCAGCGCGCCCAGCGGACGGCCGCGGCCCGGGCCTTCGAGTGGATTTCCTCGTCCAGCATCGTGCGGACTCCCCCCGGGGCATGGGTGCTGCGCGTCGGGACAAGGGGAATCGGACCGCGCCGGGAGGGGGCCTGACAATCCCCCGGAAGGGGGACGGGCGGGTGCCATGGAACGAAAAAAGCCCCGGAATCACTTGGGAAAGTGACTCCGGGGCTGCTTGATGGCCAGGGTCAGACTTGAACTGACTACCTGCGGATTATGAGACCGCCGCTCTAACCAGGTGAGCTACCTGGCCGTGAAGCCCCGCCCGTATACCGGGCCAGGGCCGTGACCGCAAGAACTTCGGACGGGGGGGCCGGGCCCTTCCTGACAGGGCCGCGGGAGGGTTCGCCCGCCCACTTTCCGCCCCAGGACCGGCAGCCTGCCTGGGCCCCAGGCTACTGGTAGCGAGCCACCCAGAGGGTGTCGCCATCCGCGGCGGTCTCAATCCACACCGCCGTTGCATGCCCATTCAGGTCCATGGCCCCCGTGATGGCGCCCACGACAGCTCCCGGCGCGGACCGCAGGGGCTCCGGGGCCCGGAAGTTGCCAGGGGCATATTGGTAGCTCGCCCAGGCCGTGTGGTCGGACTGGGCCCAGAAGGCGACCTGATCGCCGGCCGGGTCGGAGGCGAGCACGGGATATCCGCCCAGCACGGTGCCTCCGAGCCGCGGGTTGTTCGGGTCGACGCTGCGGTCGAAGCGCGGGCGGATGTCCCATTCCTCCTTCGCCGCGAGGTACACGCGGCCCTCGGCGGCCCCGGTGAGGGGCGGGGGGTGGGGGAGGTACAGCCAGCCGGCCAGCGCATCGCCCGTGTTCGTCGCGATGACGATGGAGGGGTTGAACATGCCTCCGTAATCGGAGATGTGCGAGTCGATGCGCACGGAGGGCTGCCATGTGTTGCTCGCACGGTCGTAGCGGCGTGCGTCGATTCCCTGCATCAGTTCGCCGGTCAGCGTCGAGACGTGCTGAGGCCAGACGGCGAGCGCGTTGCCCGCCGCGTCCATGGCGATGGCGGGCGTCGATGCCGCGCCGTAGTTCGTCCGGCTCAAAATCGAATCGCTACACCACTGGAGCTTGTCGGCGTTGAACGCACTGCCATGAATGGCCTGGGTCCCGCGGGCGTCCGCCTGCTGCCACAACACGAGCGCATTGCCGTTCACGTCGAGGGCGGCGGCGGGCCAGAGCGACGGGGTGTCGCGCGCCGAGTTGAGGGGCACCGGCGGTTGGATCCATCTGTTGCTGGCCGCCGCATAGCGCATGGCCATCACCCGGTGCTCGGCGGGCTTGCACAGGGTCTTGCAGAGCGTGGTCCAGATGAAGACCGCGTCGCCCGTGGGGGACATGGCCAGACGCATGGTGGGTGTGTCATCCAGGGGGAACGTGAGCTGTAACGCGGGGCTCCATTGGCCCGTCGCCGCCGAAAAGCGGCTCGCGAAGAGGGTGTCGCCGGCCGGGGTCTGCTGGAGCCAGACAGCGATGGCCTTGCCCTGCTCATCCGCGGCCAGACTGCTCCGGAGGACGTGGCCGGGCTGGGACTGGAGCGGCTGCTCGGGCGTCCATGTGTCGGACGTGGCGGCATAGCGGCTGGCGTAGAGCGCCGTGTAGTCGTAGGGCGCGTTCTGGGTCGTGACATGCGCGAAGACGGCGATTGCGCTCCCGGAGGGGCCCGCCACCACGCGCGTGTGCTCCCACGAAAGCGACGGCCCGGTGGAGAGCCGCTGGGGCTTGCTCCAGCTCATGATGCTCGAAGCCCCCGCGGTCGGACTCCGCGGGGAGGGGGCCGTCCCCAGGGGGCAGACCGCGCAGCCGAACTCACACAGGAGCAGCCCCATCACACACAGCGAGACGCAACGGAAATAGGCTCTCATCTGGACAGCGCCTGGATCTATTCCCTGTCCCCCTGGCGGGTCAGTGCCCGCGAGTCCCTTCCGTGTGCTCAGAATGCGACGGCGAACGCGGCGACCCGGTGGAATCGGGGGGCTTCGCAACCCTCGGCTGGCCCGAGATTCCTTTCTGACCCTCTGGAGATGAAGTGACGCTCGTACCGCTTCTGGGCGTTCTCGGGCGGCCGAGTCGCGGCAGGCATCAGCCTCCAGGTGGATCTCGGTTCAAGGTGGGCGTTCCGCTTGCCGCTGGAGGTCGGGGTCGGCGGCTCCGGGTATTCCACCTTCTCGGAGCTGGGCGTCACAGAGCAGCGCGTCGGCGAGGCCGTCCTTGTTGGCGTCGGTGAAGGTGACGTGCAGCCCCTGGATGGAGGCGAGCTGCTGCCATTGAAACATTGAAGCTGTGATGACTGGCCGAAGGTGGCTGACTCAGCAGGTCGGGAGGCTGGTGCCAAGGCATTCCAAGCAGGCCGATTCACTCATCAATGCGGTTCAAGCGCTTGAGAGGTTCTGGAACAACCTGGCAGGTACGAGCACCTGCAAGGACAAGACGTTGCCAGAAATGAGAAGAGGGGCTGATGGAAAAACCCATCAACCCCCCTCTGGTAATCGGAAGCGAGGAGCGACCAGCCTGCGACAGCTGGCGTCAAAACACCGTACTACTAGCGAGCCTTCGGGCCGCCGCGAACGTGGATCTTGATCTTCATGTCGTGCCTCCTTTCGAATTGAACGCTACGTGTGCTCGAAGCTGGATGTCAAATCGAACCAGGGATTAATATGCAACGCATTGCGGCGATGCGGACGGACTCCCGCGTCGCATGAGGTGCCCGTATTCAGGCAAGGGGAGCGTGAATCACAAAGCAGGGGCCGAGGTGTTGACACGGTGCGACCATTAAGGCGACTTTGGTTCGCGGACCATGGCATATCCCTTCGAGCGGACCCTTCGTTCCCTGAACTACGAGTCGGACACGCGCCTCGTGTTCGTCGCTCTGATGGTGTTGTGCGCCGGCGGGCTCATCGCCTGGTCGCTGTTCGCCAAGGTCCCGCTCGTCAAGGCCAGCTCACAGGCCCGGATCGAGCCACACAACGCCGTCCATCGCATCGAGCCGCCCAGCGCGGGCAGGGTCGTGCTCTCGCTGCTCAAACTCGACCAGGAGGTCAAGGAAGGCGATCTCCTCATCGAGTTCGACGCACGGGCCGAGCGCCTCGAGCTCGAGCGGAGCAAGGCGACGCTCGCCGCGACCGAGAAGGAGATCGCCATCATCCGCCAGCAGATCACCAACAAGCACCAAGAGGCGGCTTTGACGGCACGGGTGGACGAGGTCGCACTCAAGGAGGCGCTGGGGAGGGAGCAGGAACTCGCGCCCAGGCACCGGCTCGCGGTGGAACGCGAGCAGCTGGCCCTCAAGAGCCCGGCGGGCTCGGTCTCGGAGATGGAGAAGCTCGAGCGCACGACCGATGTCGACGCGCTCCGCTTCGCGCAGACGGCGCAGGGCCTGGCGCTCACCCGACTGCGGCACGAGCAGAACGTGCGCCGTCAAGCCCTCGCCGCGCAGTTGCTGGAACTCCAGCGCGAGGAGCTGGGCGCCGAGGGGCGGATCCGGGAGCTCCAGGGCACCATCGAGCGCCTTGAGTACCAGATCGAACGGAAGCTGTATCGGGCGCCGGCCACGGGCCACCTGGTCGACGTGGCGGAGCTCGGCGCGGGAGCGTTCATCGCTGACGGGCAGCGGGTCGGCACCATCGTCGCGAGCGATGCCGAGGTGCGGGTGCGCGCCCGTTTCCCGAAGGAGGTCGTCGGATTGATCCAGCCCGGTCAAACGGCGCGCCTCAAGCTCGACGGCTACCCGATGACCATCTACGGGACGGTCCCTGCCAGGGTGACGGCCGTCGGGACCGAGCCCGGCCAGACCGCCACGCCCGAGGCCATCCCCGGTACGGTGCGCGTCGAGCTCAAGTTCGCACCGCCGGATGATCCGCGCATCCAGCTGCGCCACGGCATGACCCTGTCGGTGGAGGTCGAGGTCGCGCGGGCGTCGCCTGTCGCGCTGCTGATGCGGGCGGTCGGCGAATGGAATCCGCAGCCTGAAGACCAGCCCGCGCCCGTGTTTCGGCCCGAAGCCGAGGCCCGCTGACCATGACTCCTCCCAGGCGCCGACGCTCGATCATTCCCGAGGTCATCCAGATCTCGGCGACGGATTGCGGCCCCGCTTCACTCAAGAGCCTGTTCGCGGGGATGGGCGCCGAGCTCAACTATCGCGTCCTTCGCGAAGTGTGTCAGACGGACGTCGATGGCACCTCGATCGTCACCTTGGATGAAGTCGCGAACCAGCTCGGGCTCGACTCCGAGCAGGTGATGCTTCCGCTCGATCACGTGGTGGTCCCCGAAGCCAAGGCGCTTCCCGCCATCATCGTCACGCTCAGCGCGGGAGGACGGCCGCACTTCGTGGTGCTGTGGAATCGCGTCGGCCCGTTCATCCAGGTCATGGACCCGGCGGCGGGCCGTCACTGGACCCGGATTTCGACGCTGCTGAGCCACCTGTACCAGCACACCACGTCCGTTCCGGCGACCGGCTGGCGCGAATGGGCCGGGTCCGAGGAGGCGGTCGCGACGTTCGAGCGCCGCCTGCTGGACCTGGGGGCGACGCAGGCACGGTCGCTGGTGGCCCGGGCGCTCGAGGACCCCGGGCATCTGTCGATCGCCAGGCTCGACGCCGCGTGCCGGGCGTCCGAAGCGATGATCCGCGCGGGCGCCGTCCGGCGAGGCCGGACGGCGGCGGGTCTGCTGCAATCCATGATGGCGAAGGACGCTTCCGGCGAAGTGCCCATTCCCGCTGCCTATTGGTCCGTTCGCCCCAACCCCGAGGTGGAGGGCGAGCTGTCGATGACCGGCGCGGTGCTGATGCGGGTTCGCGGTTGGCGCGAGGCTTCGCGCGCAGGCGAAGACGCGCCGAGAGCCGTGCTCGCGGGCGACCTGGCGACGGAGCTCGTCGCCAGGCAGGTGAGCCCGGCGCGAACGCTGCTCCGCCTGCGAGGCGAAGATTCGTGGGTCGTCCCGGGCCTGATCGCGGTGGGACTGGTGTTCGCCACCTTCGGGCGGATCCTGCAAGCGCTGATGCTCCGTGGCGTGCTCGACCTGGGGCGCGACCTCGGCACGTTCGCGCAGCGTGCGACGGGCATGGCCGTTCTCGCGGGCGTCGCGCTCTGCTTCATGCTCATCCAGATCCCCATTTCATTGGGATTGCTCGGCATCGGCCGCCGGCTCGAGGTGCGGCTGCGGAAGGCGTATTTCGAGAAGCTCCCTGAGATGGAGGACCGCTATTTCCAGAGCCGGCTCGCCTCCGACATGGCGTCTCGCACGCACAACATCCAGGCGATGCGCTCGCTGCCGCTCCTGCTCTCGCAGGCCTTGATCCTGTCGCTCGAGGTCGCGAGCATCACTGCCGCGCTCATCTGGGCCGCACCGCACGCATGGCACATCGTGCTCGCGCTCGCGGCGGTCACGCTGCTCGTGCCCCTGGTCGCGCAGAAGCTGCTCTTCGAGCCCGACCTGCGCGTGCAGATGCACTCAGGCGCGCTCAGCGGATTCACCCTGAACGCGCTCGTCGGGCTCACGCCGATCCGGATCCACGGCGCCGAGCGGTCGCTGCGCCGCGCGCAGGAGACCTTGCTCGTCAGCTGGAGCAAGGCGCGCTATTGGCTCCAGACGCTGTCGGTCGGGTTCGAAGGCGGGCTGATGCTGGGGAGCTACGGCCTCGTCATGCTGCTCGTCTATTCGTACCTCGAGGGCACCGATCGGGCTTCGCTGGTGTTGTTGGTTGTCTATTGGGCGCTGCGGTTCCCCATCCTCGGCCAGCGGCTGATGATGCTGAGCCGCGCGTTCCCGAATGCGATGAACCGGGTTCGCCGGCTCCTCGACGTCATCGGCGACATCAAGGATCCGCCGGCCCGGCCCGAGGCGCCAGTGCAGGAGCCTGTCGCGCCCGCGGGCGCCGCGAGCGGCGTTTCGATCGTGATGGAGAAGGTCCGCGTGAAAGGCGGCGGTCACACCATCCTCGACAAGGTGTCCTTGAACATCGCCCCGGGCGAGCACGTGGCCGTGGTCGGTGTCTCCGGAGCAGGCAAGTCGACGCTGGTCGGCCTCTTGCTCGGCTGGCTCCGGCCGGCGCGCGGCGAGATCAAGGTCGACGGGCAGGTGCTCGATCAGGCCGCTGTCGAGCGGCTGCGGCGCACCACGGCCTGGGTGGATCCGGCGATCAGTCTCTGGAACCAGAGCCTCATCGACAACCTCCGGTATGGCAACGACGGCGCGCACGGCTGGTCACTGTCGGGGGCGCTCAAGGGCGCCGAGATGCTCGACATCCTCGAGGCGCTTCCAGATGGGCTGCAGACGTCGTTGGGCGAAGGCGGAGGGCTGGTCTCGGGCGGCCAGGGTCAGCGCGTGCGCCTGGCGCGCGCGATGCTTCGCTCCGGCGTTCGCCTGGCCATCCTCGACGAGCCCTTTCGCGGTCTCGATCGCGACCGGCGCGCGCGGCTCCTCGCCGAGTCCCGGCGGCTCTGGGCAGACATCACGCTGCTCTGTGTCACCCACGACGTCGAGCACACCCAGGAGTTCGATCGCGTGCTCGTGATCGAGAACGGCCGGATCCTCGAGAACGGGCCGCCGAAGGAGCTGCTCGCCAACAAGGAGTCGCGGTACGCCGTGCTCCTTCGCGCCGACCAGGAGAATCGCACGCTGCTCTGGGGCGGTGGGAGCTGGCGCCATTGGTGGCTTTCGGACGGCCAGCTGGTGGAGAGGCCGGCGCCGAAGCCGGTGGAGACGCCGGTCGCGGAGCCCGTCGCAAACGAGTTGGAGCTGGCGGGATGACGCGCTCGCACTCCGACCTGTTGTGGCCGGTCGAGCGGCTGCCCGACGCGCTGGAGCAGCTGGCGCAGAGGCAAGGCTATGGCAGGGCCGCGGGCGAGATCGCTCCGCCCGCGGCGGCCGTCGAGCCGAGCCGGGTCTGGATGTTCGCGCTCGGAGATCGGCTCGGCGTGGAGCTCGAGCCGATCACGCCGCTCTACCACGAGCTGCCCGACGTCCTCGAACGCGCCGCGCCCTGCATCCTCCAGGTCCGGCGAGACGGCGTCCCGTCCTATCTGGTGCTGCTGGGGACGCGGCGCGGGAAGCTGCGCCTGCTCGCGCGCGACGCCACGGTGGTTTCGGTCCAGACGAAGAGCGCGCTCGCGCTCCTGCGCGAAGAGCAGGAAGCCACCGCCGCGGAGGTGGACCAGCTGCTCGGCGGCGTGGAGATGTCGCCCCGTGCGCGCGAGCACGCCCGCTCCCAGATGCTGCTGCAGCGGCTCGGCCAGGCGCAGCTGCGCACCGGCTGGATCATGCGCCCCAGGCGCACCGCGAGCCGGCGGACGCTGCTCGGCGACATTCCGTCGCTCGCCGCCGGCATCCTCGTGAGCCACACGCTCCTCTCGCTGGTGCTGGCGGGCTCGTTCTGGTTGCTCGGTCGCGCCGCGCTCCAGGCCCACCTCGAGACCGGCTGGTTCCTGGGGTGGATCGCCGTGATCGCGTGCGCGATTCCGCTGCGCATGCTCGAGGTGTGGTGGCAGGGCGTGTTCTCGATCCGGCTCGGAACGCTGTTGAAGCAGCAGCTCCTTGCGGGAACCCTCAAGCTGACCCCCGATGAGGTGCGGCTCGACGGCATCGGCCGCCATTTCGGCCGCGTCGCCGAGGCCGAGGTCGTCGAGCAGCTTGCGGTCGGCGGCGCCCTGCTCGCGGTGTTGTCGCTCGTCGACCTGGTCCTGGCGGGCGTCATCCTCGTGCTCGGGGCGGGAGGGTGGCCCCAGGCGATGGTGCTCGTCCTGTGGGTCGTGGTCGCGTTCGTCCTCGCGCGCCGCCACTACGGCGTCCAGCGGGCGTGGTCGGGCGCGCGCGTCGAGATCACCCACGACCTGCTCGAGCGCATGCTCGGCCATCGAACGCGGCTGGCGCAGCTTCCACTCGAGCGCTGGCATGATGGCGAAGACGTCCGCTTGAGCGCCTACTCCGAGATCTCGAAGGTCATGGATCGCCGGACCATGCAGCTGACCGCGCTCCTGCGCGACGGCTGGTTGGTGCTCGGCCTGCTGACCTTGCTGCCGGCGTTCAGCAGCGGTACGGCCAATGCCAGCGCGCTGGCGGTGTCCGTGGGCGGCATCTTGCTCGCGCTGCGAGCCTTCGACGAGGTCGCCGTCTACTTCCAGCAGGTCTCCCAGGCGGCGGTGTCGTTCGAGCAGATCCGCGACTTGTTGCTCGCGGTGGGCCGCCCCGAGCTCGAATCGAAAGTCCCTCTCGAAATGGAGGGAGGCAAGCCCACCGACGCCGCCGGCGGGACCCTCATCCAGGCACGGGGCGTGACCTTCCGGCACGACGCGCGCACCCGGCCGGTGCTCGAGAACTGCTCGTTCCAGATCGCGCAGGGCGACCGCATCCTGCTGGAGGGCCCATCGGGCGGTGGCAAGTCGACGCTGGTGTCGCTGTTGACGGGCCTGAGGACGCCGCAGGGCGGTGTGATGCTGCTGCACGCGTTGGACCGCGCGACGTTCGGCTCCTCGGGCTGGCGCAAGCGCATCACCGCCGCGCCGCAGTTCCACGAGAACCACGTCCTGTCCGGCAGCTTCGCGTACAATCTCCTGCTCGGGCGCGAGTGGCCGACCTCGCCCGAGCTGCGGACCAAGGCCGCCGCGCTGTGCAAGGAGCTCGGGTTGGACGAGCTGATCGCCAAGATGCCCGCCGGCCTCGAGGAGATGATCGGCGAAACCGGCTGGCAACTCTCGCACGGCGAGAAGAGCCGGCTCTACATCGCGCGCACGCTGCTGCAGGGGGTCGAGCTGGTCATCCTCGACGAGAGCTTCGCCTCCCTCGATCCCGAGACCATGCGGGTCGCGCAGCGCTGCGTCCTCAACCACGCGAAGGCCCTCGTGGTCGTCAGCCACCCATGAGACTTCGATTCACGCTCGCCCTCCTCGCGACGCTCTGCTCCGGTTGCGAGCTGATCCGTCCCGTCGTCGTCGAACCGCCTCTGGCGCCGAGCAGCTACTCGACCGCCGTCGAGCTGCGCCCCGAGCCGCCCCAACCGTCCAGCGCACCCGAGGGCGGGGTCCCAAGCCCGCAGCCGCCGAAGGAGGGCGTGCCCGCGCAGCCAGCCGAGCCCGTCACCCAGGACGCGGTTTGGTGGACGGCGTTCGCCGATCCGGCTCTCGACACGGCCATCCAGGAGTGCTTCGGCGACAACCTGGCCCTGCGCGACGCGCGGGAGCTGATCTACGAGAACCAGCTCGACCCCGCCGTGCCGCAAGGTTGGTGGTACCCGCTCCAGGTCGGCATCCTGAACCCGGCGGGGCTGAGTCATGTCGTCGCCAACGTTCCGCCCGCGCCGCCAACCCGGACCGAGTACAGCGTCGCCACCGTCGGTGTCGGCGTGGCCTACCAGGTCGACCTGTTTGGAGCCCTCGATGCACAGCGGCGCGCGGGATTGAACTTCGCCGAGCAGCAGCGGCAGCTCACCGAGGCCCGCGTCCAGGACCTCGCGGTGCGGATCACCCAGATCTGGTTCGACATCCTCGAGGCTCGCGCGCTCCGGGACCTCACGCTGCGGCAGATCGACTACAACAAGGAGCTGCTCCGGCTGATTCGAGTGCGGTTCGACCAGCACCTCACGCCCCGGCTCGTGGTGCTGCAGCAGGAGCAGCTGCTATTGAACCTCGAATCGCAGGTGCCGCTGATCGCCACCCGGAACGCGCTCTTGAATTCGGAGCTGAAGGCGCTGCTGGGCCGGGTACCCAGCCCCGCCGACGACGTCGTTCCACTCGATCGACAGCTTCCCGATCTCCCGCCCCCACCGGAACTCGGAACGCCGGGCGACCTGAACGGGAACACGCCCGAGATGCGGCTCGCGGAGCTGCGCGTCGCCGAGGTCGAGCACCGCATCAACGCGAACCTGGCGAGCTGGCTTCCGACGATCCAACTGGTGGGCAACGTGGGCGTTTCGAAGTACGGCCTCAAGGAGCCGGTCCTGGGCGATTCCGTCGCCGGGGTGAACCTGACCTGGGCCCTGTTCGATGGAAGGCGAGTCACCGAGTACATGCGACTGCCGATCCAGCTCCAGCGTCGCCACGTCCAATACCAGCTCGCGCTGAACACCGCGATCGGACGGGTGCAGGATGCCGTGGTCCAGGAGGAGAACGAGGCGACGAGCCTGCGCAGCCTGCGTGCGCAGGTCCAGCTCGGGCGGCAGCTCCTGGACGAGGCGAGGCGGATCTTCGAGCAGGGGCAATCGGACTATCTGACGGTGCTCACCGCCCTGACGAATCTGGTCGGGCTCGAGCGCGCAAGTCTGCAAGCGCAACGGCTGTTGCTCAACCATCGCGTCGAGGTCTATCGCTCGCTCGGCGGCACCTGGTCGCGCGACGTCACATTGGAGCGGGAGTGAGAAGCCATGGCACAGCTGCAAGCGGATGAGATGCTCTACATTCCCAATCGAAAGCGGCTCACGCACGACCGGCTCGACGCAGGGAATGGCCAGCAGGTCCTGCACCTCTTCTATGGCGAGGTGGAGCTCATCTTCGACGAGCCGGACATCGCGCCCCTGGGCGAGAAGCTGCTCCAGGTCGAGCAATTTCAAGCCTCCGACGCCATGGCGTGGTCGGACGGCGCGCCCCATTCCTGGGAGAAGATCCGGGACCTGCTCGAAGCATTGATTGAACAGCGGGTGTTGAGGCGGGTCTCGGATGCGCCCACGGGCCGCACCGCGGTGTCCTACCCTGAGCGGTTGGGTGAGGTGCCCGCCGGGCGTGAGCCGCTCACGTTCAGCGCCCGCGACAATCGTTGCCCCTTCCTGACCGAACAGGCGTTCGGACGGGCTTTCGAGCTCTCGAACCTCGAGGTGGTCGTGCCGGTCTACCGCGTGGCGCATCCGGCGCTCGACGGTGACGGCCGGCAGGTGGGCGAGAACAACGTCGCACCGCGCACCTTGTTCCTCGATCTCCCGACCGTGCGCAAGCAGTGCCACTACGCGGGGAGCCGGTACCAGGGCGAACTCCCGATGAACGTGACCGCCATGAAGGCCATGGCGCGTCAGTGGCCGGACCTGCTCTCGCTGACCGAGCAGTTCCGCAAGGCCTTCCTCGCGCGCATGCCGCCCCGGACCCCGGGCGTGCTCACCGCGGGCGAGCTCCACATGATGGTTGTCTGCACGCTCGCGTCAGTCGGGTACGTGCTGGTGCGGGGCACCCATCCGGTGCCGAACGGAGAGCTCGACAGCGGGCTCGCGGCCATGTTCCGGCTGATCGACGGAGTTCGCCTGGTCACCAACGACCTGGTGCGCGACACCCCCGAGCAGCCCGTCACCGCGCAAACGATCGTGGACCATGCCGAGCGTCACGCGGTCTTCCATGGTCCGCACGGCGTGTGCGCCGGGCCGCCAGCGCTGATCAACGAGTATCTGCAGGTGTTGACCGGCTTGGCCCCGGCACCCATCGAGGCCCAGCCCGACATCGCAGCGCGCCTCGGCGATCTCGACGCCGCGATCGATTACGGCCTGCTCGGGCAGCGCGTCGAATCGGTGGTCCGCTTCCTCGGCGCGACCCAGGGGCTGCTCCACGAGCGGCTCCGGGCGGCGTTCGCCGGACACCTCCCGCGCACCGCGCTGCAAGAGTGCGTGGAGGCGCCCATCGACGTCGCGCATTACCCGTTGCTCCGGGACGACTTCCCACTCGCCGAGACATACCAGCGCGAGATCAACCTCAGCCGCTGGTTGTTCGCGCGCATCGGCGAGGCGTTCCCTGGCACGCCACAGGGCACCTCGCTGGACGAGCTGGCGAAGCTGGATCCCGCCGAGCAGGCCGCGAGCCAGCGGCGACTGGCCGAGCTCTTCGCGCATGGGCTGCCGGGAGACAAGGTCGTGGCGGAGCCCCTCTGTGGTGAGCTCGCTGGCGTCGCTGCCAGCGCGTTCGCCCTCGAGCGCCGGTGCCTGCGCGTCGTCGAGCGCGAGCAAGCGATGCTGAACCAGCGGCTCCGGCGTCCGGATCACCCCCTGACCGGCACGGACCTGGCTGTGTTCACTCGGCCGCGCAATGGCCCCCCGTTGGCGGAGACCCTCGCGCGCGGCCTGGGCGTCTCGGTCACCAGCGACTCTGCCTCGACCGTGCTGGGCTACGGTGAGAGCAGCCTCACGTTGAAGGACTAGAGGATTCGATGCATCCAGAGCTCGTCCGCCGCTTCCACGAACCGATTCGCGATGAGGCTGCGCGCCGGTATGGCCTGTCGCCCGAGCAGCTCACTGAGCTCACGGCCTTCGAGAACTTCGTCTACGAGGCGGAGAACGACGACGGCGAGGGCCTGATCTTGCGCATCTCGCACAGTACGCGGCGAACGATCGACTACACGCTGGGTGAGGTCGAGTTCGTTCGCTATCTGGCCGCCGCGCGCATTCCCATCGCCTCGCCGGTCCTCTCCGATTCGGGGCAGTTCGTGGAGCGGATCGAAGACCGCGAGCCCGGCAGCTACTTCGTCGCCACCGCGTTCGAGCGCGCGCCGGGCATCGTCTTCGACGACGCGCCTCCGCTCAAGGAGCGCTACTGGAAGCCCCCCCTGTTCCGCGACCTGGGCCGGCTGTTCGCGCGGCTCCACAACCGCGCCCAGACCTACGCGCCTTCGAGCCCCAGGCTCAAGCGCCAGGAATGGCATGAGTACGACGTGGTCGACATCGACCGGTTCGCGCCTCCCGAGGAGAAGCTCGTTCGCGAGCGCACCGCGGCGATCATCGCGCGATTGAACCAGCTACCGCGAACACCGGAGAGCTACGGGCTGATCCACGCGGATCTCCATATGCACAACTTCTGCTTCGCCGAAGGGAAGATCACCGCGTTCGACTTCGACAACTGCGAGTACGCGTGGTTCGTCAAGGACATCGCGGTACTCCTCTTCTACATCGCGCGAGGCGAGGTTCGAGAGGCGCGCGACGAAGCGGTCGCTACGTTCCTGGGACCGTTCCTCGAAGGGTATCGGGAGCTCCGGCGGATGGATCGCGAGTGGCTCGCGGCCGTGCCGGACCTGCTCGCGCTCCAGCGCTCGATGAATTACGCGCTGTTCCACCAGTATCGCGACCCGGCCGTGCTCGACGAGAGCACGCTCGACCGGTGGGGGCGGTTCCGGCGCGACATCGAAGCGGACACACCCATCCTGCAGATTGATTTCACGAGCTTCTAGCGCATGAGCGGGATGGGGCCCTGTTGGGGGGGCGCATGCAGCTACAGTGGGTGAAATGACGCCCATCCCTCTTCTCGTCGTTGTCCTCGCATCCACAGCAACCGCAGGTGACGTGCCGCGCTCGGGTTATTTCGGTGCGGGAGTCAACCTGGAGCCCCTCTCACTGGGGCCCGTCCAGGCGTTCTCGGGCGGCCGAGTCGCGGTAGGCATCAGCCTCCAGGCCGCGCTCCAGGTGGATCTCGGTTCAAGGTGGGCGTTCCGCCTGCCGCTGGAGGTTGGCGTCGGCGGCTCCGGGGATTCCACCTTCTCCGAGCTGGGCGTCACCCCGGGGCTGCTCTACCGCTGGCGCAGCGATGCCGACCAGCGATGGGTTCCGTACCTCGGTGGCGGGCTGAAGCTCGGAGCCGCGGGGGCGGGCAGGGAGTTTCTGGGGCTCCCTCTCGTCACCACCGTGCAATCGCTCGACTTCGATGATGACGACGGCGATTCCGATGATCCCAACTTCGAGTCGCGCCTGGGCGCCTTCCCGGAGGTCTGGGCCGGGGTGGAGTGGCACCCCAACCGATGGTTCTCGCTCAACGTGCAGGCTGCCTATACCTACGTGCGGGTGCTCGGCACGAACGTCCATCTGCTGCATGAGCGGGTGGGCGTGAGGTTCTCCCTCTAGTCAGCGCTGCTGCTGACCGGGCGAGGAAGGCTGGCCCTGCTGTGGGGTGCCGCTTCCGCTCATGCAGCGCTGCATCCCTTCCGCCATGCGTTGAACCTCCGAGACCTGGCTGGGGTCCTTCGCGGTGAGCCGCAGGATGGCCCCAGTCCGCGTCTCCTCTACCTGCACGTCCGCCATTCCGCGCATGGGGCAGTGCATTCCCGCTCCGCCCATGCCATGGCCCATCGTCCCGCCGCCCATCATTCCGCAGGGGCAGCTGGATTGCTGCTGCGCGGGCGTGTTCGTCTCCCGCTCCGGGGCCGGTGTCTGACGGTTGCCCTGGGCTCCGGCAAGGGGTCCGAAGAGCAGTCCCGTGGTGATGAGCAGACCGTATCCAAGCTTCCTCATGGCATTTCCTCCCTGGCTCGAACTTCCCCACGGAAAAGCTGCTGCTGGAGCTGGAGGATGGCCTGGCCAAGCCAGAGTGGGACGTGGGGGGAGGCGGTGGCTCGCCGCGTGAGCCGGCATCGTTCCTCGGGGCCGTGAGGTCGTGAACCTCATGGACCGCGGGACATCGACATGGGGCCTCATCCTGGCTGGAAGGTGCGAGCACGCGTGGACCCTCAAGAGGAGGGAGCCGGCAGGCCGGCCATCCGCCAGGAGGCTCAGCGTGAGCCGTCCGTGAAACCCCGGTCACGTTGGCGGAGCAGCGCCGCGGCCCGGGTCCGGACGCTGGCCATGGGGTGCTCGCGGGCAGCCTCTTCCAGCGAGGGCACCGCGGCCTCGCCCAGGTCCTTGCGGAGGAAGTCCTCGCAGGTGCCGTGGAACCGGTCACTGACGAGGCAGCGGATGGCGTTCTGGATGACGACCGGTGCGTTGCGGTACGCGGCGTCATTGCGCAGCGCCGTCCGGTAGGCCGTCACGCCATCCACCCAGCGGAGGTTGTCGAAGTTGACGTTCCCCTCCAGGTAGCGGACGTAGGCGCTCGCCGGGTACTTCGCCGCCAGCTTCTTCAACGCCGCCAGGGCCGCGTCCCGTCGCTGTGCCTTGATCAACCGGTGGGCCTCGTCGATGCCCGGGAGCGGCTCCACGACGGGCTGCCAGTCCGTGGCGCCCGTGGGAGCCTCCGCCCGTGCTTCCTCCACCGCCGGGGCCCTGGGCGACGGTGGCGCAGAGGCCACAGGCGCCGGGTCCACGGACCTTGACGCCAACGCCCACCAGCCAAGGCCCGCCACGGCCAGGGAGAGCACCGCCGCGCCTCCCACCACCCGTCGCGAGCGGCTCCCGCCGGGAGGGGGCGTGATGGGGCGAGACTGGATCGTGGCCTCGGACTCCTCCTTCCTGGCCACGGCCTCCGTCGGGGTCGCCTGCGGGGATTCCAGCGCGCGGGATTCAGCCTGAAGGTCCACCGGCGTCGCGCGGGGCTGTGCCCGGACGTTCCGGGTCGCGAGCACTTCCTCCCTTGGACGCGACGGCGTGGGCGAGGAGGCGCGCGGCACTCCCGGTGCATTGCCGGCCACGGGCGCCGTGGGGGACGCGGCCGGTCCCGACCAGGCCCCTTCGAGCGCGGCCAGGAACTCCGTGGCGGACTGGAAGCGATTCTCCGGAGCCTTCTCCATCGCCTTCGCCAGCGTCGCTTCGAGCTCCGCGGAGAAGCCAGCGTCAGGGGCGGTGTCGCGCAACCGGGGCGGTGGCACCTCTCGCTGCATGCGCAGCAGCTCCGCGTTGCTGGAGGCGTTGAAGGGCTTCTTCCCGGTGAGGAGCTCGTAGAGCAGCACGCCGGTGGCGTACAGATCCGTGGGCGGGCCCACCGGCTCGCCGTGGATCTGCTCCGGGGCCATGTAGGACGGGGTCCCGAGCATCATCCCCGAGGTGAGGCCCGTCACCTCGTCGCGGAGCTTGGCCAGCCCGAAGTCGAGGATGCGCACCTGCTCCCCGAGCCCCACCGCGTGGGTGACGATGATGTTCTCGGGCTTGATGTCCCGGTGGATGATCCCCTGCGCATGCGCATGGGCCAGGCCCGCCAGCACCTGCCGCACGGCGCCCAGGGCCCGGGGCGGCGGCAGGGCCCCGTCGCCCAGCAGCCCTCGCAGCGTGTCCCCCGTGGCGAAGTCCATCACCATGTACGGCGATTCCTGATCCATGCCGAAGTCGATGACCGACACGCAGCACGGATGGGTGAGGCGGCTCATCGCGCGCGCCTCCACCTGGAAGCGCTTGCGGAAGTCCTCGTCCCGGGCGGCCCAGGCGTGGAGGAACTTGATGGCGACGGGCTTGCCCACCTCCAGCCGCTCGCCCCGGTACACCATGCCCATGCCCCCGGCGGCGAGCCGCTCGATGATGCGGTAGCGCTCCTGCAACACCGAGCCGATGCGTGGATCCGAAACGGCCGTGGGCTCATTCATGGGCGCGCACGATAGCAAGTGCCTGGGAGGCGGGGAGGGGGGGCTACCAGCAGGAGAACCCGAAGCTCGTGCGCGCCAACTCGGTCTACCGGAACTGGAGCTCTCGGGTCTCCTCTAGGATGTTCGGACATGCGCCCTACCATCTTCCGCAACGCCCGAGCCACCGACCTGCCCACCCTCATCGCGCTGCTCGCGAATGACGACATCGCGCGCTCGCGCACCGGCTACGCAGAGGAGGTCACTCCCGCCGTGGATGCCGCGTTCAAGGAGATCACCGCCGACCCGAACAACGAGATCGTCGTAGGCGAGCAGGACGGGCAGGTCATCGCCACGCTCCAACTCACGTACATCCCGGGCCTGGGCCGCGGCGGGATCCGGCGAGCACTGGTGGAGGAGGTGCGCGTGCGCTCGGACCTGCGAGGGCAGCGCATTGGAGAAGCGCTGATGAATGAGGCGATGGAGCGCGCTCGGGCCCGGGGCTGCACCCTGATCCAGCTCACCACCGACAAGCGCCGCCACGAAGCCCAGCGCTTCTACGCGCGGCTGGGGTTCGTGGCGAGCCACGAGGGCATGAAGCGCCCTCTCTGAATCACGGCTGCGGCTGCACGGCGGCGGGGTCCATCCAGAAGGACTCCCACTGGTGGCCGTCCAGGTCCTCGAAGCTGCGCTGGTACATGAAGCCCTGGTCCATCTTCTCCTTGGTCTCCTTCGCGCCCGCCGCCAGCGCCTTCTCCAGCAGCGCGTCGACGGCGGCGCGGCTCTCCGCCGTCAGGGCGATGATGGCCGCGGTGGACGTCTTCGTGTCCGCGATCTCCTTCTTGATGAAGCCCTTGAAGAACGGCTTCACCAGCAGCATCGCGTAGATGTCCTCGCTGATGACCATGCAGGTGGCGTTGGCGTCGGTGAACTGGGGGTTGAACGTGTAGCCCAGCTTCGTGAAGAAGCCGACCGCGCGGTCCAGCGACTCGACGGGGAGGTTGACGAAGATCTTGGTGCCCATGGTGCGTCTCCTGGCGGAAAGAATGAGGATGAGGTGAACGTCGCCTTCATCCACGCGACGAACGTGCTCCGGTGGGATCGACACCGGATTTACTTTTCCCCGCCCTGGCGCCAACCCACCGGAATCACAGCACCTTGCCGGGGTTGAGCAGGCCCAGCGGGTCGAGCGCGCCCTTGATTGCCTGGTGCAGGCGCAGCGTCTGTGGGCCCAGCTGCGCGCCCAGGAAGCCGCGCTTGAGGGACCCCACGCCGTGCTCGCCCGTGATGGTGCCGCCCAGGGCCAGCGCCGCGTGCAGGATGTCGTCGAACGCTTCCTTCGCCCGGGCCTGCGCCTCCGGGTCCTTCCGGTCGAAGACGACGGTGGGGTGCATGTTCCCGTCGCCCGCGTGCCCGAACGTCCCGATGAGCACCCCGTGCTCCTCCGCGATGCGCTCCACCGCCGCGAGCAGCTCCGGGATGCGCACGACGGGCACGCCCACGTCGTCCAGCAGCGTGGCACCGCGCTGCTCCAGCGCCGGGAAGGCGAAGCGCCGGGCGCCCATGAGCAGCTCGCCCTCTGCCTCGTCCGCGGTGCTCATCACGGAGGTCGCCCCGGCCCGCTCGCAGGCCGCGACCATCAATGCCAGCTCCTCTTCGCCCTGCACGCCTCCGGCGTCGGAGCGCGCGATGAGCAGGGCCTCTGCGGTGACGTCCAGGCCCATGGGCTTCCAGGACTCGACTGCGCGCACGGTGGTGCGGTCCATCAGCTCCAGCACGGACGGGCGCGAACGCTCCATGATGTCGCAGACCGCCGTGCCCGCGCTCACGAGCGTCGGGAACGCGGCCACCAGCGTCGTCGCCTTCGGTGGACGGGGACGCAGCCGCAGCGTCGCCTCGGTGAGGACGCCCAGCGTGCCCTCCGAGCCGACGAAGAGGCGCGTCAGATCGTAGCCCGCCACGTTCTTCACCGTCCGCCCGCCGGTGCGCACCACGGTGCCATCCGCGAGCACCGCCTCCAGTCCCAGCACCGCGTCGCCCGTCACGCCGTACTTCACGCAGCACAGGCCTCCCGCGTTGGTGGCCAGGTTGCCTCCGATGGAGGAGAACTCCCAGCTCGCGGGATCCGGCGCGTACCAGAGGCCCTGCTCCGCGGCGGCGGCCTTCACCGCGCCGTTGAGCGCGCCGGGCTGGACGACGGCCAGCATGCCGCGCCGGTCCACCTCCAGGATGCGGTTCATCCGCATGAGCGACAGGACGATGCAGCCGTCGCTCGCGTTCGCGCCGCCCGACAGGCCCGAGCCCGCGCCCCGGGGCACCACCGGCACGCGCAGCGCCGTGGCCACGCGGAGCACGGCCTGCACTTCGGACGTGGACGCGGGCCGCACCAGCACCCTCGGCGTGCCCGAGGGCGCCCACTCCGCCTGGTCATGCCGGTGCGCCGCGAGCACGTCCGGATCCGTGATGACCGCCTCCGCCGGCAACACCTCCGCCAGCGCTCGCTCCACGTCGACCGTCATGCGGGCCTCCCAGGCTCTGGAACGTGAACGCCGGGCCGGCCACCCGTCATCCGTTCCCTGACTCCCCAGCTTGCCTCGGAGCCGGAGCCGCTTCACCCACAAGGGCCCCCGTGGCGGCAGGATTCAGGCGAAGATGGAGCCCGGATGCAGACCCGAACAGACGAGGCGGAGCTCATCCGGACCCTGACGTCCGTCGAAGGCCCGCTGCCCACGCGGCTGGCGAATCCCTTCCATCCAGCGCCTCCCGGCCCCTGGGGGCTCCGCGCGGCGGAGTTGCTCCAGCAGCGGCTGCGGCAGGAGCCCTCGTTCCGCGAAGCCTTGTGGCGGCCCGGCGGCGGCAAGATGTTCGGCGTGCTGGTGGTCGCGGCGCCGGACGGACGGGTGGGGTTCCTGAGCGCCTTCTCCGGGATGCTGAGGGGTGCGTGGAACGTGGAGGGCTTCGTGCCGCCCCTGTTCGACCCGGTGGCCCGCGACGCCTTCTGGCCCGCGGGAGAGGCGGAGTTGGCCGCGCTGGAACACCAGCACGCGGCGCTGTGCCGGGAAGCCGAGGCGCTGCGCGCACAGGGCCACGCTCCTTCGCTGCGCGACGTGGAAGCACGGCTGGCGGACGTGGAGCACGTGCGCGCCGAACGTTCACGGGCCCTGTGGCGGCAGGTGACCCAGGGCTATGTCATTCCCAATGCGCGCGGCGAAACCCAGACACTGGCCTCGCTGTTCGCGCCCAGGCCTCCTCCCGGTGGCGCGGGTGACTGCGCGGCGCCCAAGCTGCTGGCGTATGCCTTTCGTCAAAGGCTCACCCCGCTCGTTCTCGCGGAGTTCTGGTGGGGCGCGCCGCCGCTCGATGGCCGCCGGGAGTCCGGCGCGTACTACCCGGCGTGTGACAACAAATGCGGCACGGTGCTGCCGTACATGTTGCAGGGATTGGCGGTGGAGCTGCCTCCCGCCGAGCCAGTCGCCCCCGGGCCACGCCTCCTCCATGAGGACCCCTGGCTCCTCGTGGTCGACAAGCCCGAAAGCCTGCCCACGCTCCCCGGACGCCATGCGCCCACGCGCGACTCGGTGCTCGTCCGGCTCCAGCCCCGGTTTCCAGAGCTGACCTCCGTCAGCTTCCTCCACGAACTGGACCCCGAGTCCTCCGGCCTCCTCGTCATTGCCCGGGACGCGGTGACGCGGGCCTCACTCCAGCGCCAGTTCTCCCAGCGCGAGGCGGAGCACCGTCACGTCGCCTGGGTGGACGGCCTCGTGGACGGAGACTCCGGCCTCATCGACCTGCCGCTGCGCCCGGCGGCCCACGCGTCATTGGAGGACTGCGTGGACGCCCGCCACGGCAAGCGGACCCGGAGCGCGTGGAAGGTCCTCCGTCGCGAGGCGGCCCGCACCCGGGTGGAATTCGTTCCAACGACCCATTTGCCCCACTCGTTGCGTATCCATGCCGCGCATCGCCTGGGGCTGGGAGTGCCCATCGCCGGGGATGCGCGCTTTGGACGAGAGGACGCGCGGCTGATGCTCCATGCCGACGCGCTGGCCTTCGTGCATCCACGCACGGGCGAGCGTCTGGTGTTCGCCTCGCCCGCGCCGTTTTGAAGTCTGGCCGTCTGAATTGTTTGATCAATCCAGCGGCCCGCGGGGACCAAGGGAAAGGGAAGGGCGGGAAGGCCCTTCATGAACAGACACCTCCACCTTGGAGAGGAATCCCATGACCTACGCACGCAAGAACTCCGGTTCGAAGTCCTTCATCGCGAGCCTGCTGCTCGCCGCCACGGCGCTCACCGGCTGCGGACAGGACGACATCAATCGCAAGTACCAGGGGGCGTACGAGCTGGACCTCCAGCTCGACACCGGCGCGAAGGTGGCCGAGGGAGACCTGGACGTGGGCTTCAACGTCTACAACGACGATGAAGCCATCATCTCGATGAACAAGCTGCTGTGCACCCTCTCCGCCAGCTACAGGGAGAAGGTCACCCTGCCCGGTGCGGACGGCGGCGAAGTGGAGGTCGAGCTGCTGAGCGACGTGCGCCCGGATCAGATCCTCGCGTGCCCCGTGCCCGTGGAGCTGGGAGAGAACCTCTGGCTGCACTTCCGTCTGGGCTTGGGTCGCGTCGAGAACCAGCAGCTCACCATCGACTACGACGGCACCGTGGTACGCGGCACGCTCGAGGAGGTCTCGAACGGCCAGGCCACCCGCGTGGGGACCTTCGACTACACGTTCCTGGGCAACGAGGTGGAGCTGCCCTGATTCACCCGGCGCAATCCCTGCGTCCACCGCGCGGCACCGGGTGTGGGGGGCCCCAGCGGCTTTCCACATCCGGCCCCCGTCGCGGTGGACGTCGGGTGCTGTGCACAGACCCCTCCCGGCAGGTGCTTGCGTGATTCCGGCGTTGCGCGCATACCCTGACTTTCGCGAAGTGGGGGGAGGCGTCGTGCTCAAGCTCAAACCGGAAGCCGAAGCCTGGATGCCCTTGTCGGGCGATGCGGAGCGCCACGCGCTGGACCATCCGTGGCCTTCCCCGGAACAGGGCAGCGTGCGCTTCGTCGTGGGCGAGGACTTCTTCCGCCTGGAGCACGACGTCCGGCTGGAGCTCTACCGCGACCTGGTGGAGCGGATGCTCACCGTGTTCCGCGAGCTCACCCCGCCCGGCGGCTGGCTCTACGCGTTGGATCCGCAGCACCCCTGCTACCGCCTCTACCCGCACGTCCGCTTCGAGTCCGGCGCGACGCTGGAGGAGATGACCGGGCTCTACACGCGCGAGCACATGGAGCGCGTGGAGCGAGGCATCCACCCGCCGTCGTTCGAACCGCGCTGGGCCATGGACGTCCACCCGGCGGGGGACCCGGAGCACCTCTTCGCGCCGCCGGACTTCCACTTCGTCTTCGCCGCGCGCTACCGCGTGGGCAACTTCGACGGGCTGGAGGCCCCGGGCAGAGGCCCCATCGAGACGGAGACCTACGAGCTGCTGGGACACCGCCTCATCGCCGCCGTGGACCAGAACCCACCGGCGCTCTTCCGGCGCGCGCGCAGGCTGGGGCCTGACGACTGAGGGAGGAACCGGAACGTCAGGCGGGCCGGGGCACGGCGCGCGGGCGGGGCGCGTCCTCGTAATAGAGGTTGGCGCGCCCCTCGCTGTAGACGACCAGCACCCGGTCGTTCTCCTCCAGGAGCCCCGACGTCTTCTGCGTGACCTTGCGGACCAGCGTGTCGAGCTGTGCCGGACCCTGCTTGCTGCTGGCCCGGACCGTGACGACTGGCATTCGGTGTTCCGCTCCTGGTGACCTCCCGCGACGGCAGGAAGGGCGTTGCGTGTCATAGCCAACGGAACACTTCGTTGACAAGTGCGCGCTGCCACGGTGGATAGGGACCCATGCTCCACCTCGCTCGCGCCTTGCTGGTCGTCTCGCTTGCCCTGGCCTCCACCTCCGCCGCCGCGCAGTCGCGCGAAGCGCAGGACCTGCGGGGCCACGTGTCGCCCACGCCCGCCTGGCTGCCCCGGGGCGTGTTCCTGGGCACCCAGATCAACAACGGCGCGGTCATCCCCAACCTGCGCATCCAGTGGGAGTTCACCTTCTTCCAGGACCGCAAGGACGCGTGGATCGCCGTCCTGGAGGGTGGGGTGGGG